>NZ_VMNC01000119.1:0-19570 GCF_013277505.1 Streptococcus sp. k-378
TTTTCATTGAGTATGAGTTACAGTTACTTCTCCAGTTCGGTAATCCAGTTGAAGCCCCTTTTGAACATTGGGAACTAGAACATTAAATTCCAATTCTCCATCTGAAGACTTGGCTTCAATCTGTGAAGCTGAAGGAACTAAATCCTCGTTTGAAGCGTAGTAAAGGGTTACACGGTAACGGACACGCTTGTTTTTATCCAAGGCTTTACGCACCTTACTTTCATAGTAGTTTTGACCAGTCGAATCCTCGGCCTGCGCCTGATTTGCCCAGGCTGTCTGAACAGCAATGTTTTTAGGATTGCTTGTCGAGGCATCAAAACCATCCAAACCACCGATTAAGGCATAGCCTAACAGATGACCTCTATCGACTGCATGGGTATAAGAGCCCTTTAGATTCTTGACTTGATGCCAGCCTGGAGGAGTCCATGAAGTCGAACCATTCCCAGTTTCTTCACGATTCTTGTACTGACGAGTAGCCTTAGACAAGAGGGCATTAGCCACGGTTGGTACGGTCTCCTTGCCCACCGTCTTTGTTTTATTATCAGCGTAGGGCTTACTTGAAACCTTGGCATTTAGGTTTGTTTTATTACCATTGACGATAAAAGCACCTGATCCGTTCCACTCCAGACTCCCTTTTACTTGGTTTTTGACTGCGTCTGTTAAGACACTTTCCGCCAATTCTTGACCAGGCGCGTCTGGTGATTGACTTTTCTGACTTATTTTTGTCTTAGCAGCCTGATTGCCTAGTTCATTCTGCTTAATATAATAGCTCCCCGCAGATAAGAGCAATAACACTAGCAAGCCAATCAGTGTCTGTCTTGTTTTTTTGTTCATATTTCTCCTTATCTTTATAAAAAGGCTGGTCTCCCAGCCTAATTTCCTGTAAATTTATGAATCAATTCCTGCCATTTTGCTGGAGACAGGATGGCCCATGGATCTTGTCCCTTGCCCAAAATTCCATAGCCTACCATTAGACCGATTCCTAGGGCTAGTGCACCTAAAATCAGTACTAGAATTACTAAAAGTAAACGCTTGACTACGTAGCCTGATTTCTTATTCATCTTCATCATTTGCCTCAATCCGCTGAATCTTAGCACCTAGCTGCGCCAACTTCTCATGGAAACGGTAGTAACCTCTATCCAAGTGAACCAATTTACCGACCACAGTTTCTCCCTGTGCTACCAAACCTGTCAAAATCAAGGCTGCGCTGGCACGAAGGTCAGTCGAAAGAACTTCCGCTCCCTGCAAAGGCTGTCCACCAACAATACGTGCTGTATCACGGATAATCTCCGAGTGCAAGCCCATGCGACGCATCTCTTCTAAGTGTTGGAAACGATTTTCGAAAACTGTCTCCACCATGGTTGATTCGCCTTTTGCAACTGTCATCAAGGCTGTAAATTGAGCCTGCATATCTGTTGGAAATCCTGGGTGGGGCAAGGTTTTCACATGAACAGCTTTTAGATTTTCTAGTTGAGAGCGAACTCGAATTCCCTCAGTCTCCTCTGTCACTTCCACTCCCATTTCAAGCAATTTGGCAATCAAGGGACGGTTGTGCTCCCAGACAGCGTCTTTAATCAAGACATCACCACCAGTCATAGCAGCAGCTACCATAAAGGTTCCTGCTTCGATACGGTCTTGGACTACATTGTGAGTCGTACCATGAAGTTTCTCAACACCAGTAATGGTAATAGTCTCTGTACCAGCACCTTTGACCTTGGCTCCCATCTCATTAAGGAGAATGGCTAAGTCAACAATCTCAGGCTCACGCGCAGCATTTTCAATCACTGTGACCCCATCAGCCAGAGTCGCTGCCATCATCAAGTTCTGCGTAGCACCAACACTTGGGAAATCCATATAGATATGAGCTCCATGCAAGCGATCAGCCTTGGCTTCGATGTAACCAGCTGTCTGACTAATCTTAGCCCCCATAGCTTCCAGACCTTTCAAATGAAGATCAATAGGGCGACTACCAATTGTACAACCACCTGGCATGGATACCTTGGCATGACCCACACGGGCAAGGATTGGCCCTAATACAACGATGGAGGCGCGCATCTTGCTGACATACTTGTAAGGGGCTTCCTCAGTGATGTCGCCAGTAGCATCCACCTCAACAAGATGGGCTTCCTCATCAAAGTCAACCTTGGCATTCAAACCACCAACCACCTGATTCATAATAAAGACATCCGACAAGATCGGTACATTCTGTAAGACTGTCTTTCCTTCACTTGCTAGAATAGTCGCTGCCAACAAGGGCAAGACTGCATTCTTTGCTCCTTCGATGGTTACACTTCCTACCAGACGATTATCGCCACCTTGAACCACAATTTTGTCCATACTCGTTTCCTTTACTCTTGATTTTATAATAATCCTCTAAGCGCTTCTTGCCACAAATGATACAGGCTGATAAAGAAAGAACTCAAGATATAGCCCATTACAATGCTGAAAAAACCTACTAATAAACGAACTTTTCTTGTATTCTCAGCTGTCACTTTTAAAACCTTTTCCCATCTAACAAGATCCTTTAAAAGGTAAAAACTCACATAAATAAAGAGCATGTGACTGCTTAGAGTGAATAATAATTGAACCATTTGACTATTATACCATCTTCTCTGTTTGTGCGCTAGTTTGGAAACTTCACTTAAAAACTAGGGATTGTTTTTCAAGTAATCAATTGCATCTTGTAGGGTTTTAACGGGCACGATTTTCATATCTGTCTTGATTGTTTTGGATGCTTCTAAGGCTGTTTGGTAGTTGTTTTTTGCATCCGGGTGTGCTTTTTGTTCTTCTTCGCTAACAGGATTATCAGGGGCAAAGAAAATAGCGGCACCTGCCCTAGCCGAAGCTACAACTTTTTTATCAATACCACCAATGTCCCCCACATTCCCATCACGGTCAATGGTTCCTGTACCGGCAACAATACGACCATTACGAAGACCTGGGTGAGCTATTTGAGTATAGATAGCTAGACTAAACATGAGACCAGCACTTGGACCGCCAATACCAGCTGTTGAAAAACTAATTGGGACATTGCTGATTACCTCTGTACGATCAATCAAGCCGATTCCAATCCCATTTTTTCCATTTTCCAAGCTGATAATCTTTCCTTCTGCAGACTTGGTTTGCCCATCCTCTTCATAGGTCACTTTAACTGAGTCTCCTAATTTTTGAGAACTGACGTAATCAATCAAGTCTTTGGAACTATCAAAGGTCTGATCATTGACTGCTGTGACCGTATCAGAGATATTGAGAATCCCTTTAAAGGTTGAATTATCCGTCACATTCAAGACATAAACCCCAAAGTACTTGAGTTCGATATCCTTACCAGCTGTTTTTAGTCCTTGATACTTGGCCATATTTTGCGATGTCTGCATGTAGAATTGATTGATCCGCATAAATTCCACATCGGAAGATCCACCTGTAGTCTCTTGGGCACTACGAATATCTGTAAAAGGCGTCAACCAAGCATAAATCATATGGGCTAAAGTAGCGTGCTGGACACCAACCGTAACGAATTGATAGGCACCAGCTTCCTTATCTTCTGTGTCATTGACTTTGAGGACTTGGCGAATATCTTCCGAACCACCTGGAACCTCTATATAGTAGGGCAAAGGCACCACAAATGCCAAGAAGGTCACAATCAAGGCCGCAATGACATATAAGGGCCATCTAATCTTTTTTTTCATTTCTTATTTCCTCCAAAATACTCTCGGGAACATAGCAAGCAATATCCTGACCAAACTTCAAAAGCTCTCTAACGCCTGATGAACTAATATAGAGATGTTCAGGTCGGCTATGTAAATAAATGGTCTCTATATCAGGAGACAGCTGATGGTTGTAGTAATCAAAACTGGCTTCATATTGCAAATCCGCTGCATTCCTCAAACCACGCACTAGACAAGTAGCCCCCAGTCTTTTTGCAACATCAATAACCAATTCATCATGAGAAAACACGACTTCAACATTCCCCAAATGTTCCAAAGCCTTTTCTAACCCCCGTTTACGACTTTCGATAGAGAGAAATCCTTGTTTGTGGGGATTAAAAAAAATACCAACATAGAGCTTATCAAAAAGTCTGCTCGCCCGTTCAATCATATCCAGATGCCCATTTGTCATCGGATCAAATGAGCCTGTGAATAAGCCAATCTTATCTGACATAGACTGTCACCTTACTAATTCCATAAATCTTTTCCTTCCAGATACCCAGGCAGGCAATTTCTTCTGGAAGTTCAACGGCCTTATCCGTCTCACACACAACCATGACATCTTCAGAAAAAAGCTCTCTCTCAGCCATTTTTTCAATATCTGCTACCATTTGTTCCTTGGCATAAGGAGGGTCTAAGAAAATAAGGTCAAATTCCCCATATACCTGATCCAATGCCCTTTCTGCATCCATCTTGAGGAGTTGAAATTTTCCAACATCCTTGGTCATCTGGATATTTTCAGCCACGATGGTCTGAGCCTTACGGTCTCGCTCCACCAAAACAGCGCTGGACATGCCACGCGATACTGCTTCGATAGATAAACCACCACTACCTGCATAAAGGTCCAAGACTCGTCCCCCTTCGAAGTAGGGACCAATCATGTTAAAAATGGCGCCCCTAACCTTATCTGAAGTAGGCCTTGTCGTCTTGCCCTCTAGTGTCTTGAGGGGACGTCCCCCATAGATTCCTGATACGATTTTCATACTGTTTATTATACCAAATTATAGACAAAAAGAGAAAGAAAACCGAACCTTGCGGTTCGATTCTCTACAAAATATTTTCGTAAGTATCGCGGACTTCTTGAGGCCAAACACTTGTTTGCACCTCTCCAATGTGTTTCTTGCGAAGTAGGAACATAGCCATACGAGATTGTCCAATTCCTCCACCGATTGTCAATGGGAATAGGCCATTCAACAAAGACTTGTGCCATTCCAATTCCAAGCGGTCTTCATCACCTGTAATTTCCACCTGACGTCTAAGAGTTTCTTCATCTACACGAATTCCCATAGAAGACAACTCAAAGGCTCCACCTAAAGACTCATTCCAGACAAGAATATCACCATTTAGACCCTTGTAGCCATTCTCAGACTCGCTTGTCCAGTCATCATAGTCTGGTGCACGTCCATCGTGCGGTTTACCATCTGGCAACTCGCCACCGATACCAATCAAAAAGACGGCTCCAAATTCTTTACAAATCGCATTTTCACGCTCTTTTGGTGTCAAGTCTGGGTAGCGTTCTACCAACTCTTCTGTGTGGATAAAGGTGATTTGTTTTGGCAAGATAGACTCGATGTCATAGCGGGCTTCAACAGCTAGCTCAGTCAGGCGAATAGCCTTGTAAATCTTCTCAACTGTTTCTTTTAGATAAGCGATATTACGTTTACCATTTGGGATAACTTTCTCCCAGTCCCACTGGTCAACATAAACAGAGTGGGTTGCATCCAAGGAATCCTCATCTGGACGAAGGGCTTTCATGTGGACAAAGAGACCCTCTCCTTCACCAAAGCCAAAACGAGCCAAGGTGTGGCGTTTCCATTTAGCAAGTGAGTGCACCACTTCATAAGTAGCATCAGGGATTTGGAGAACCTTGACCGATACTGGATTTTCCACACCAGACAGGTTGTCCTGCATTCCGTCACCGACCTTACTCAAGATAGGACCTTGAACTTCGACAACTTCTAACTTATCTTTCAAATACTGGGTAAAAGTATTTTTGACAAAGGAAATTTCTTCTTGTTGGTGAATAAAACTTTTCTTCATAGGCTACTCCTCAAAAATTAGTTAAAAACATTATACACCTATTTCCAAGAAAAGAAAAGAGAAAATTTAAAAAAATCAGTGTCACTCAAAACACTGATTTTATAGACCTTTTAATCATTACGACCAAAGATACGTAAAATACTTAGGAAGAGATTGATAAAATCAAGATAGATACTGAGAGCCATTGACACCACCCAGCCTGTCGCTACACGACCTTGCGATTGTTCATAGACAAGGCGAATTTTTTGGTTATCCCAGGCAATCAGTCCTGAGAAAACCAAGACCATGGCTACGCTAATCATATAATCAAAGAAACCACTAGACAAGAAAATATTGACTATCATAGCAATAATCAAACCGATCAGAGCCGCCATCATAGCTCGACCAAGACCGCTCAAATCTTTCTTGGTGAAGATACCAACTGCAGCCATGACAAAGAAGAGAAGGGCGCTCGATACAAAGGCAGATAAAACTGTACCCGGAGTATAGAAGGCTACCACAAAACTAAGGGTAAAACCGTTTAAAACAGAGTATAGCAAAAATACTGGAAGAGCAGCTGGACTATTTCTTGAAGCCATGCTACTGGCAACGAAAACCAAGGCCAATTCTGCAAAGGTTGCAATGGTCAACCAGAGACGCCCCTGCATCAAAAAGTAAAGCAACTGAGACTGAAAGACCGTCAACATAAGGCCTGATACCAAAGCAGATAGTCCGATTCCCAGACCAACAAAGGCATATACCTTAGCGTAAAATTGATTGAGACCTACACGGTCATGTATAATAGTGTGATTCATCTTTTCTCCTTTTCTATGAACATCTTTCCTTGATTATAACAAAAAAAGTTAAAATTAGCTTAAATGGAAAATCAAAATACCAGCTGCAATGGCAACATTCAAACTCTCCGCCTGCCCCTTCATGCTAATATGGACCAACTGGTCTGCACTTTCAGCCATAAGGGGACTAATTCCTTGGCCCTCATTTCCCATGACTAGTACAAAATTTTCTATAGGAGGCAGTTCTCTGTAATCAACAGAATCTTTAGATAGGGTTGTTGCCAGCACTGGGATAGCTGCTTCCTTAGCTTCCTCGAGAAGCGCTTGGCTCGACATCCGGTAAATAGGCAGATGAAAATGACTGCCTTGCATGGAACGTAAGGTCTTGAGACTGTAGATATCTGCCGATTTATCCGAAACAATTACTCCAGTAAAACCTGCTGCATCCGCAGTCCGAATGATAGTTCCTACATTACCAGGATCTTGCACATCTTCCAAAAACAAGAACTTGCCCTGACTCAAATCAGCTTGTCCTACTTCTTCTTTTTGAACCACCGCAACAATTCCCTGTGGGGTCTGAGAATCCGCCAAATCTAGCAAAATATTCTCTGACACCCAGACAGTTTGCGGAAAATCATCTAACTGATCTCGGTAATTTTCTAGGGCAAAGATTTTCTCAATCGTCACTCCAGCTTGGACAGCTTCTTCAAACAAGTGCCAGCCTTCAATCAAATAGGCAGACTTGCGGTATTTTTTTTGGTGTAATTTCTTAGCATTTTTTACCACAGAATTGGCTTTTGAGGTTATAATAGTCATAGAAATATTATAACACAATCAAAGGGGTTTGGTATGCAAAAGGTTAGAATGATTGCCCAAGGTAGGGTGCAGGGAGTCGGCTTTCGTTGGGGTGTTTATAGCCTGGCCCTTGAAATCGGTGGCATCACAGGTCGAGTCTGGAATAACGACGATGGCACAGTGGAAATCTTAGCCCAAGCAGACTCATCTGCTATCATGGCAAAATTTATCCAAGAAATCCGAAAAGGACCGACACCTTTTTCAAAAGTAAGCTACTTAGATGTCAAACTAAGCAACTTTCCTCCCTACTCTGACTTTAAAATCGCAAATTAGGTCTCCAGAACTATTGTATATTTTGTAAAAAAACAGTAGAATAGAAAGGTATAATTTTTAAAGAAGGAATAAAAACAGTGAAATCTATTAAACGTTTTGCACTCTCAGCTATGGGAGTGGCTATGTTGCTTGTCTTGACTGGCTGTGTCAATGTCGATAAAACCACAGGTCAGCCAACAGGAGTCATTTGGAATACTTTCGGAGCGCCTATGGCTGAAGCTATCAAGTACTTCGCCAATGATAAAGGTCTAGGCTTTGGTGTCGCTATCATTATCGTAACCATTATCGTGCGCTTGATTATCTTGCCACTTGGTATCTACCAATCATGGAAGACAACGCTTCACTCTGAAAAGATGAACGCCCTCAAGCACGTCCTTGAGCCACACCAAACGCGTCTCAAGGAAGCAACTACTCAAGAAGAAAAACTCGAAGCCCAACAAGCTCTCTTTGCCGCTCAAAAAGAGCATGGCATCAGTATGTTTGGTGGAGTAGGATGTTTCCCTCTCCTCCTTCAAATGCCTTTCTTCTCTGCCATCTACTTTACTGCCCAACATACTGAAGGGGTTGCTCAAGCAAGCTACCTAGGCATCCCTCTAGGCTCTCCAAGTATGATTTTGGCTGCCTGCGCTGGTGTCCTTTACTATCTTCAATCACTCCTTTCACTTCACGGAGTAGAGGATCAAACGCAAAGAGATCAAATCAAGAAAATGGCTTACGTGAGCCCAGTCATGATTGCCGGCTTCTCCCTCATCTCACCAGCTAGTGTCACACTTTATTGGGTTGTTGGTGGTTTCATGATGATTCTCCAACAGTTTATCGTCAACTATATCGTTCGTCCAAAACTTCGCAAAAAAGTCCGTGAAGAACTAGCCAAGAACCCACCAAAAGCAAGTGCTTTCTCTAAACCAAGTGGACGAAAAGACGTTACCCCTGAACAACCAACTGCTATCACAAGCCAGAAAAAACACAAAAATCGCAACGCTGGAAAACAACGTTCGAGATAAGAAGAAAAAGGCTTAGCTGATTTGCTAAGTCTTTTTGCAAGTCAAAAGCCCGATGTTTCCATCAGGCTTCTTTTCTATCCATGTACACGTTTCGTATAGTCTTGGTAACTTTCGGTATCCATGAGTTGTTTAGCGTTCTTAACGCGGTCTGCTGTTGGTGGTTTAACCCCTTCGAGGGAATAGGGAATTCCCAATTCACGCCATTTAAACTCACCCATGGTGTGATAAGGCAGAATTTCAAACTTATCCACATTTTTAAGAGTCTTGACGAACTTACCAAGTTCAATCAAGTCATCGTCTCTGTCTGTCAATCCTGGAACTAGCACGTGGCGAATCCAGACAGGTTTTCCAATATCTGATAGATACTGGGCACAGGCCAAGATATTTTTATTGGTTTGGCTAGTAACAATCTTGTGCTGTTCTTCGTTGATTTCCTTGATATCTAAGAGAACCAAGTCAGTGACAGCCATGAGTTTGTCAAACTTTTCAAGGTAACGTGGTTTATTACGGAAAGGAAGGGCACAGGTGTCCAAGGTACAGTGGATTCCTTGTTCCTTAGCCTTGGTGAAAAGGGCAATCAGGAAATCAATCTGCAAGAGGGCTTCTCCTCCGCTGACTGTAATCCCGCCCTTATTTCCCCAGAAACCACGGTAGCGCAAGGCTTCTGTCAAGACATCATCTACCGTCCGTTCACGTGATTTATTGGACTCCATAGCCCAAGTATCTGGGTTATGGCAATACTGGCAACGCATGTGACAGCCCTGTAAAAAGACAATAAAGCGAATACCAGGGCCATCTACCGCCCCAAAACTTTCTGTCGAATGCACCATTCCTGTCACTTGTCCATAATCAATTGTTTCTTCAGACATATCGTCACCTTCCTTGAAAACGTTTTATAGTTTTATTATATCACGACTTGAAGGAAAAACAAGATTTTTACCTATTTTTTAGAAAGCAATCTGTTTTTCAATTTCATTTTCAATCTATTCTCAGATTATTCTTCAAAATCAAAACCATACAAGGTTGCAAAATAGTCTTCAGGGCGCTCTGCACGGCGGATTTGACGGGCTTTGCCTTCTTCAGTATAAAGGATTTCCGCAGAACGAAGTTTGGCATTGTACTGGTAGCCCATTGAAAAACCGTGGGCACCTGTATCATGAATGACCAGCAAATCACCGATTTCTGTATGAGGCAGTTCGCGATTGACTGCAAATTTATCATTGTTTTCACAGAGTGAACCAACCACATCTACCACTTCAGCTGATCCATCTGGATGGGTCATGTTGCTAATATGGTGATAGGCTCCGTACATAGCTGGACGCATGAGGTTGACTGCTGATGCATCCACACCTAGATAGGTACGGTAGGTTTTCTTCTTATGAGTGACTCTTGTGACTAAAGCACCGTGAGGTGCCAGCATAAAACGACCCAATTCGGTGAAAATCTTGACCTGACCAAGACCTGCTGGCGTAAGAACCTCTTCATACACCTTACGAACTCCCTCACCAATCAAGGCGATATCATTTGGCTCCTGCTCAGGACGATAGTTGACTCCAATACCCCCGGAAAGATTGATAAAGTCTAGTGAAATACCCAGCTTTTCCTTGATTTCAACAGCCAATTCAAAAAGCTGACGCGCCAACTCTGGATAATAGAGATGGGTGACAGTATTGGATGCTAGAAAGGAGTGAATCCCAAAAGTCTTGGCTCCTTTTTCCTTCAAGATGGCAAAGGATTCAAAGAGTTGGTCCTTGGTCATACCAAACTTAGCCTCCCCAGGATTATCCATAATGTCTGTCCCCAGTTCAAAAACGCCTCCAGGATTATAACGACATGAGATGATTTCTGGAATGCCTGCTGCTCGCTCCAAATGTTCAATATCTTCAAAGGCATCCAAGTTAATGATCGCACCCAATTCACGCGCATAGGCATATTCCTTATCTGGCGTATTGTTTGAAGAGAACATAATCTCAGAACCAGGGAAATCCAGTTTATGGCTCATCAAAAGCTCTACGTAACTAGAGCAGTCCACACCACAGCCTTCCTCTTGGATAATTTTCAAAATAGCTGGGGTTGGAGTAGCCTTAACTGCAAAATATTCCTTAAAGCCCTTGTTCCACGAAAAGGCTTGGTTGACGGCTCTTGCCTTCTCACGAATTCCCTTCTCATCATATAAGTGAAAGGGAGTTGGGAACTCGGCTACAATCGCTTCTAAGTCTTCTTTATTAATAAATGGTGTTTTCATAAGTTTCCTTCTATTCTATTTGCAAAGAAAGGCTGGGACAACCGTTCCAACCTTTATCCTTTATTCTTCTGTGTCAAAAATATTACCAATCTCAACATCGATGGCTTGGTTCTTGACATCAATATTGGTTACCTTCAAGAGTGACTTGTATTCAAACTGCTTTTCACGTTCTTCTTGGGCATTGTCCGCAAAGACCGCTACACCTGCCAATTCTGAGTCGAATTCGCGCAAGAGACTAATCATCCCATTGACAGTTCCGCCGCCTTTCAAGAAGTCATCCACAATCAAGACACGGCTACCTGCCTTGAGACTCCGTTTTGAAAGGAACATTTTCTCGATACGGTCACCACTTGAACCGGATACATAGTTGACGCTAACCGTTGAACCTTCGGTAATTTTCAGGTCACGGCGCACAATGACAAAAGGGACATTGAGGACATTGGCAACTGCATTTGCAAGTGGCACACCCTTGGTTGCTACTGTCATAACCGCGTCAATTTTTTGATCCATAAAGCTCTTGGCAATAATGCGACCAATATTTTTCAAGATGGCTGGTGTGCTAAGTAAATCAGACAGGTAGATGTAGCCACCTGGCAAGATACGGTCACTTTCTGACAACTTGGCACGCAAGTCTTCAACCATTTCCTTAGCATCATGGTTTGAGATTGATGGTGTAAAGATAACACCTCCGCCAGCCCCAGTCACAGTCTGGATGTGACCGATTTCGATTTCCTCAAAGGCGCGTTTGATAATGACGATATCTTCTGAGATGGATGATTTAGCAGATTCATACTTTTCAGCAAAAGTATTGAGACTAGTTAGTTTATAAGGATGATTAATCAAATAGTTGGAAATGACAACCATCCGATCACTTCTTCTTAATTTCATTTCTATTTCCTATTCCATTTTTATTCAAAAAATCAAAAAGCAAACTAGAAAGCTGGTCACTGGTGGTTCAAAACACTGTTTTGAGATTGTCGATAGAACTGACAAATCCTGTAATATACCTGCATATATACATACGACAAGGCGATACTACCCTAGTTTGAAGAGATTTTCGAAGAGTATTCATTTTTGTCTTTTACTTATTATACCATATTCACAGAAAAAAACGAACATTCTTATTCTAAAAAATGTTCATTTTTCTTAAATTATAAATCTAAACCTGGTTTATAGAAGGAACGATTGTCCATAGCGAAGATTTTATTGGTCATCTCTCCTTTATCCACCAAAGCCAGAGCTGTTGACATCATCATCATGCTGGCATCCAGATTGTCAATCATATGAATAATCTCTGCTTCCATAATGCGTGGACGGACTGGACTTCCATACTCAAGTAAGCCGTGGTGACTGAGGATGACATGACGAAGCAGAACGACTTCTTCCTTGGTATCATCGATACCGAGTTCCATAACCGTCTTGGTAATTTCGCTATCAATGAGAGCGATATGTCCAAGAAGATTGCCTCGCACTGTATACTCAGTCTGTTCTGGTCCCGTCAACTCGATAACTTTAGCCAAGTCATGCAGCATAATTCCCGCATAGAGCAGGCTCTTATTGAGCCGAGGATAAATATTGCTAATGGCATCTGCCAAGCGCACCATGGTCGCCGTATGATAGGCCAAGCCTGTTTCAAAGGCATGGTGGTTGGTCTTGGCTGCTGGATAGGAGTAGAATTCCTTATCATACTTGGTGTAGAGATTTCGGACAATCCGTTGCCAGACAGGATTTTCAATTTTGAAAATCATTTGCGACATGTAGTCACGAATTTCCTTGATATCAACCGGTGGCTTGACCTTGAAATCAGCTGGGTCATTGGGTTCACCAGCTTGCGGCAGGCGGAGAGTGATTTGATTGACCTGTGGAGTGTTGTTATAAACTTCTCGGCGCCCTTTCATGTAGACAACCCTACCTGCGGTAAAGGCCTCAATGTTATGAGGTTGGGCATCCCAGAGTTTTCCTTCAATCTCGCCACTATCATCTTGGAAGGTAAAGGCTAGGTAGTTTTTCCCAGCTCGAGTTTGCCTCAGGTCAGCTAATTTGATTAAGTAAAAACCTTCAAACAGCTCATCTTTTTTCATGTGACTAATCTTCATATTCTTCCTCATTTTCTTGGAAATGGAGTAGATCAAGCGCAGGCTCACCTTCTGACAACTCAATGTGACGGAGCGTCCGCTCGATAGCTGTGGTACGACGGTTTAATAATTCATCAATATTGCCAGAGGCATGTTGGAGATGTTTTTGTGCCTTTACCAGAATACCACCAAACTTGCCAAACTCGGTCTTGACGCTGGCAAGAGTCTTGCTGATATGGTCAGCACTTTTTTGGATATTGAGGGTTTTGAAACCAACCGATAGGGAGTTAAGAAGAGCTGATAGGGTACTTGGACCTGCAACAATAATCTGCTCCTCCCGTCTCAAATCATCAAAGAAGACAGGATTGCGGACGATTTCTGAGTAGAGCCCTTCTGTCGGAACAAACAAAACTCCAAAATTGGTCGTCCGAGGCGGTGCTATGTACTTGCTCTTGATATCCTTGGCAAAGCGCTTGACGCTGGCTAGGAGCGACTTACGACAGCGTTCAATTTCGTCCTTGTCACCTGCTTCATAGGCTTCTTCTAGGCGGTAATAATCTGCTAGTGGAAACTTAGAGTCAATTGGCAGATAGACGTATTCCTGGTCGCCTTGACCAGGTAACTTGATAGCATACTCCACTCGTTCACTGGAGTTTTCAACTGTTGCGTATTCTCGTTCGTACTGGGCAGGGGTCATGATGTCCTCAATAATTTGCCCCAGTTGCAATTCGCCCAGAATCCCTCGCGTTTTGGTTCCAGAGAGAACCTTGTTGAGGGCGCCGACATCACGGGCAACTGTCTGCATTTCTCCAAGACCACGATTGACCGACTCCAGTTGTTTGGAAACTGTATCAAAGGAAGCTTGCAAGCGTGTCTGCAAGGTCTTTTCTAGTTTTTCCTCGACTGTCTGGCGCATTTGTTCCAAACGTTGCTCATTTGATTCCTGCAAGGCTTGGAGACGTTGGTCAGTCTTGTCTCTAGTTTGGAGGAGATTATCTGTCATTTCTTGACGGACTTGGGTCAGGCCTTGGTGCAATTCGATTCGCACTTCTTGCAAACGGTCGCTGACAGCCACTTCCAAATCTTTTTGGTCTAACTGGCTGGCTTGTCTGGCTTGTTCAAAACGGTAATCCAACTGGTCTGACAAATGATCTGCCTGATCCTCCAAGCTCTTGCTGAGATGTTTTTCCTGCTTATCCTGCCTTTGCCAAATCAGAAAAAGTCCAGCTAGGTTGGCAAGCAATAATAGAACTAATAAACTTTCCATCCTACCTCCTGTCCTTACTATGCAACACGACCACATAGCCATCTGGGCAAGTCACTGACACTTCCCTATCTATATATTCGTTAGAAGCGTACACTTTTTTAAAGAAAAAATTCTCCTCTGTCAACTCATACTTGGCTCCAAGAATGGTCAGCTGGCTATCCCGAACCGGCATAAAAGCTAGATAGTCGTAGTCTGAACGGGGTTCTAGCTGACTGGTCCCTTCTGGACAATAGGCAATCAAGTTTTGTCTATCCTCAATCGCTATCTGGCGCATATAAGGTACCAACTTGGGATTGCTAGGCAGAAAGACATTGGCCAACATATGGTCAATACGGCCACCCAAAGCACCGAAAATAGTGACTTGAGCCTGAGGATTTTGTTCAAAGATGGTCAAGAGAGCCAATTCCAGATCTGTATCATCCTTTTCTGGTCGGGCTTGAACAAAATGCTGGGCACGTTTTTGAATCATCTGTCGCTCTTCTTCCGTCACAGAATCAAAATCTCCGACTGCTAGAGCAAGAGGAAGGTTTTCTTCCAAGACCCAGAGCGAGCCTCGATCCACACCGACAAAAGCATCAAAATCCGTCCGATAATGACCGCGGTCTCCTCCTGCAAAAACGGCAACCCTAGTCCAGTTGTTTTCTGAGAGTTTGTACTCGCTCATTGACATCTCCCTTAAAGACATAGGAACCTGCTACAAAAACAGTCGCACCAGCTTCTTTGGCTTGAGCAATAGTTTGGTCATCAATCCCACCATCCACTTCGATTTCAAAGTTCAAACCTTTTTCCTCACGAAGAGCAACCAACTCACGAACCTTATCCATGGTTTCTGGCAGAAAGGCTTGCCCACCAAAACCTGGATTAACCGTCATGACTAAAACTTGGTCAACTAGATGAAGGACGTGCTTGATGGCTTCAACTGGTGTGCCAGGATTGATAACGACTGAAGGCTTAACTCCGAGTGAACGAATTTTTTGGAGGGCGCCATGAATATGAGGTGTTGCTTCTACATGGATACTGATGATGTCTGCACCTGCACGCGCAAAATCTTCCAGATGATGCTCAGGGTTTGACACCATCAAGTGGCAATCGAAAACCATCTTACTATGAGGACGAAGGCTCTCGACCACACCTGCACCAAAACTGATTTGCGGTACAAAATGACTGTCCATGATATCGATATGGGCATATTCTGCCCCAGTTGCTTCTAGACGTTTGATTTCACGTTCAAAGTTGGCATAATCTGCTGCCAGAATTGACGGAGCAATCTTGTATTGAGACATAGGTTTCTCCTTATTTTGGAATTTTTTTGCTGACTTTTTTATAGGTTTCTCTGCGATTTTCAATTTCACTGAGGAATTGCAGGTAGTTTTCGAAACGGAAGGTTGCAATGATTCCTCCATCTACAGCTGGCTTGACCGCACAAGAAGGCTCATGGGTATGGGTACAAGTACGGAACTTGCAGTCTCGACTAACACTAGCAATCTCTGGAAAGGCCTGATTAAGGTCTTCCGCCCTTGATACTTCATAGTCCAAGGATGAAAAGCCTGGTGTATCTGCGATTTTACCCCCATTGAGGTTGTAAAAACTAACAGTTCGAGTGGTATGGCGACCGCGCCCCAGACTGTCTGAGATTTCTCCTGTTTCAAGGTTGAGGTCCGGTGCGATTTTATTGAGAAGAGTTGACTTTCCAACACCTGTCTGCCCCATAAAGACCGTAACCTTGCCTGTTAACAAAGGCAGGAGTTCCTCTTTACTGGTCACAAAGTCATAGCCGATGTCACCATAAGTCTGTTGGTAAAAATCCAGTTCTCCTCTATCTTCCAACAAATCCATTTTGGAAATATAGACGATGGGATGAATACCCTTGTGCTCCAAAAGAACCAAGAAACGATCCAGCAAATTGCTGTTAAAATCAGGTTCCTTGACGGACATGATTACTACAGCTTGGTCAATATTGACAATGGGCGGACGGATCAGACTGTTTTTCCGTTCGTGAATTTTGAGGATATAGCCTTCTGAATTTTCCTCGGCAGAGAAATCGACCCAGTCCCCAACGTAAGGGGTATGCCCTTTTTTACGAAAATTTCCACGCGCGCGTGTTTGATAGACCTGACCATCACTCTCTACATAGTAGAACCCAGCCAAGGCTTTAATGATTTGTCCTTGCAAAATAACTCCTTTAAAATTGTTAGTTCCATTATAACAAAAAAAAGCTATTTTAGCTTAGCTTCTCTTTACAATTTCGATAAGTCTATTCTAAAAGAAAAAGATACACTCACGCTTTAGATACAAAGTTTTATACAAAAATAACGAATCTACCTCCTTATATAAAAACAGGCGAACAGAGAGCCTAAAACTCCCTGTTCGCTTTACTTTTTCTGTGTGTAATAGAAAAAACCTAATAAAGCAAGACAAAAAATATGAATATAAACTCCATACATCATGTGGGGAAAGACAGACTCTATAAAATAGCCTGGTAGATAGATGATTGGAAATTGATAGAAATCATAGGTCGTTAGAGATAGTAAACAAAGAACATACATAAATACTGCTACAATTAGAACCCATCCTTGCTTTCGCCATAGAAAAATCATCAATAAGAACAGACAAAGTAGATAGATTGACCAATTTCGCAACATAAATTGAAAACCATAAATCATACTTTCAGTCGTTTCTCCATCAATCACATCAACTACTTTATAGAAAGGTAAACAATAGCTCACTAAAAAAAGAAGGGGACTAATTATTTTTTTCATATTCTCTACCATGGATTATTTTGCAAGTAAGCTGACCATCTATCTCCATATCGAATCAAATGAACAGTATAATTAGTTACTACCCGATTTTCACCTGGTCCAAGCTTAGAAAAACCTGTGCTATACTCCCAACTACTTCTTGCACCTGGATGAAACCATTTTTGCTGGGATGAATACCAACCATCTTGTCTAACTTCCACACTTGAAGATTCTATTTCGATATCCCTTTCATGGAAGTCAACTCCTCCACTTATTTTAGTAATATTTTTTTTGTACACCTCCATCATAACTCACCCAGTGAACAACAGTATACAATTCCACACTATAAGTACTATCAAACTGACTTTGATGGGTAGTAATGTTTTGAGTATAAGCGTGCACTTTCTGTATACCAAAAATATGGTCTAATATATTCGTTGGTTTAGCAAGCTTATTGTAAGCCTCTTCAACAAAAGTAGCCTTCTCTAAATCAGCGGTATAAACAGTTTTTCCTTGTACTACTTGATTATTTATAGAAGTAATACGGCTATCCACAACAATGGGAGCCACCATATCTCCATTGCTATTTTCTATTTTAGCGGCCTCTTTCACCTCATATACAACTCGATTTTCTTCAGACTGAATCACTTCTACCCCATTTTTTTCAGGTATAGATAATCTAGTTTGCCCATTAGAAACCGTTATATTTGGACCAATATTCTTCTCATTTGCATAAGTCGCAATAGGAAATCCTGATAGAACCACTGCAAACATAAGGCTATTGACTAATTTTTTTCTCATGAATATCTCCTTCCCATTTTCAAGAGAAGTAAAAATAGCTAATATAAGATGAACGTTTCCTTATATTTCAGAATAGGATATCTATCTGAAAGCAATTCACACTCCTATAGGTAACTGTTCCAAATCTTGGCTACATATATTTCAATAGTTTGCTACAAAAAACTCCTTTCTAAGTCTATTGAACATGCCCTTATTCACCTACTAATATAGCACAAAAATAAATAAATACAAGACTGTTTTTTCTACTAGTTTTATGATAGAATAGTATTGTTAGGGTAAATTTCATATATAAATGTCGAGTGAAAAATCGATGGGGCAGAAATCGGTAGACAAAGACTCGATTTCGTTGGTCCAGCCCCACAAGGCTAATCAGGTATTTCACGAGTTTAAAAATCTAATGAAGTGCCCAATCAACTACTGATTCATTGATTTAATACGAACTATAGTGGATTAAACCTAGAATAGTACACTAAGGATTCTAAAACGTTTCTAGAAATTAATTTGACTTTCCTAATCTCTTTGTTCATATCTTATTTCAATCTACTATATATACCAAGATGCTGGGACAAAAGTCTTTAAAATCAGAAAAACGCATATTATCAGGTGTTGGAAAACCTTGATAATATGCGTTTTATCATAGAAAGATCTACTTCATTTTTTACTAAAATTAAGTTTTTGTCCCTGCATCTTAGAGCCCTTGCCCTTTAAGTGCATCTGCTAGACTGGCAAACTCTTCCAAGCTGAGAGCTTCCCCACGCACACTTGGTGACAAGCCTGCTTGATCCAAAGCCTTGGTCAGCTTGTCCTTGACTTCCTCAGTCTTGCCAAAGTAACCTGTCAGGTTATTCCATAAGGTCTTGCGGCGATGGGTGAAACTAGCCTTGGAAACCTTAAAGAAGAAGTTCTCATCTTCTACTTCTACAGCTGGCTCTGGACGGCGCACCATTTTCAAAATAGCAGAGTCCACGTTTGGCGCTGGCACAAATACCGTACGAGGCACGATAAAGGCAACCTTGGCTGTCATGTAATACTGCACCGCAATCGACAAGCTACCATAAGCCTTGGTATTTGGTTGAGCGGAGATGCGATCCGCCACTTCTTTTTGCATCATGACGACAAACTCACTAAAAGGAATGCCACTTTCAATCAAGTGCATGAGAATAGGCGTCGTGATGTAGTAAGGCAAATTAGCCACTACCTTGATTGGCAGGTTAGGATTTTTAAAATTTTGGATATGTTGCGCCAAATCAACCTTGAGAATATCTTCGTTAACTACAGTCACATTATCAAAATCACGCAGGGTATCTACCAAAATTGGCACCAAACGGTGGTCAATCTCAAAAGCCATGACTTGGGCTGCACACTCAGCCAGAAACTCCGTCAAGGCACCAATACCTGGCCCGATTTCGATGACATTGACCTGGTCATCAATTTCAGCCGTATCCACAATTTTTTGAAGGATATTGGTATCCGTCAGGAAATTTTGCCCGAAGGACTTTTTAAAGGTAAAACCGTGACGCTCCAGCACTGCCTTGGTCACACTATAATCTGCAATTCTCATCTATTCTCTTTTCTATTATCTGTTACTACTATTGTAACACATTCCCCTTGTATTTTGGGGGTGAAAATCATACCAAAAAACTATCTTTCCTCATGAAGAAAGATAGTCTTGGAAATCTTTAAAGGGGGACTTAGCGCTTCTCTCGAAACATACGTTCATACTCTTCGAAAATCTCTTCAAACCACGTCAGCTTCACCTTGCCGTAGATATATGTAACTGACTTCGTCAGTCTTA
>NZ_VMNC01000012.1:0-45408 GCF_013277505.1 Streptococcus sp. k-378
GTTAAACGATAGTATGATACAAATTCCCCCTCTAGTTTATGAACACTAGAGGGGTGATTTTATATAATACTCAATGAAAATCAAAAAGCAAACTAGGAAGCTAGCCGTAGGTTGCTCAAAACACTGTTTTGAGGTTGTAGATAAGACTGACGAAGTCAGTAACCATATCTACGGTAAGGCGACGCTGACGTGGTTTGAAGAGATTTTCGAAGAGTATTAGTCAATCTTATGCTGTTTTTTCCAAGATTGGATGGCCCATTTATGGCTACCACGTTTAAGATTTTGGATAGCCTCGTCAATAGGGAACCAGGCAATATGATTAAAGTCTTCTAGTGGATTTTGCACTTCTTTGAAAGAAGTCGCTTCATAGAGGTGGGCAGGATTGTAGTAGTAGGTATCACGATGACGAGAGTAGAAGTATTCATCAGCCTGTCCATAATAGGTACCAATTTCAGCTGTGAAACCAAGCTCTTCAATCAATTCACGCTTTAGGGCTTCCTGATGATTTTCACCTACTTCAATTTCGCCACCTGGTAGGAACCAAGCGCCATTAGGTGCTTGAACAAGAACAATTTGTTTTTGTTTAGCGTCAGGGATAACTGCATACACTCCATAGCGTGCAACATAGTCTGTATTTGCTTTTTTTTCTCCGAAAGTTGGGTTTGCCATTGCATTTTCCTCATTATCTAGTATCTTTATTATTATCATAATGGACAAAGGCAGAGCTGTCAAGAACTTATAGTTATTTTAGTAAAAAGAGCAGAAAATTTTCATTTTCTACTCCTTTTCTATAGGATTTATACTTCTTTTTCATAAGTTTTTACTTCAACTTTTTTGGCAGACTTAATTTGAATGTTTCCCTTGCTAGTCAGAACTGCTTTGAGGTCTTTTTCGCTTGGATTTTCAAGGTAGTAGTCAGTGATTGCGTCCTCAATATAGTCTTGAATAGTCCGACGAAGTGGGCGTGCTCCCATTTTTGGATCATAACCTAGGTCAACCAGCTTTTCCTTGACCTTGTCAGTTACATCCAAATGAATGTTGTTGCTAGAGAGGCGCTTGTTAACATCTGCTAGCATGAGCTCGACAATCTGAAGGAGATTATCCTTGCTGAGAGCCTTAAATTCGATAATGCCATCAAAACGGTTCATAAACTCTGGGCTAAAGAAGTTGCCGAGTTCACCGAGAACAGAGTTGGTACGTCCTTCTCTAGTAGCCCCAAATCCAACGTTGGCTTCAGACTTACCTGTACCTGCATTTGAGGTCATGATAATGATGGCATCCTTGAAGCTAACGGTCCGTCCTTGCCCATCTGTCAAACGACCATCGTCCAAGACTTGTAGAAACATGTGCATAACATCTGGGTGAGCTTTTTCCACTTCATCGAGAAGGATGAGAGAATATGGATTGCGGCGAACTTTTTCAGTTAATTGACCAGCCTCATCATAGCCAACATAACCTGGAGGAGCGCCGACCAACTTAGCCACACTGTGTTTTTCCATGTATTCACTCATATCAAAGCGAATCATACTATCAGCAGAACCAAAGAGTTCGATAGCTAATTGTTTGGAAAGTTCTGTCTTACCGACCCCAGTTGGTCCGACAAAGAGGAAGCTTCCAATTGGACGGTTAGGCGTACCAAGACCGACACGATTACGGCGAATAGCCTTAGCAATCTTATCGACTGCATCATCTTGGCCAATAATATGAGACTTGAGATCTTCGGCTAGATGGATGAGTTGAGATTGTTCTTTCTCTTTTAAATCACCAACAGGGATGTTGGTTTTCTGCTCAATAATATGCTCAATGGTTTTTTCACTGATGATTGGAGTATCCTGGTCTGTGACCTTTTTCTTTTGCATTTCCTTATATTTGGCAATCTGGTCACGGAAGTAGGCGGCTTTTTCAAAATCTTCTTCTCGTGTAGCTTGAGACTTGAGATTTTCAGCCTCAATCAAGCGCTGATCAATGACTTTAGGGTCTACAAAATTCAAGGTCAAATTCATCTTAGAACCAGCTTCATCTAGGAGGTCAATGGCCTTGTCAGGTAAGAAGCGATCTTGGATGTAACGATTGGAAAGAGTTGCAGCTGCTTCAATTGCAGCATCAGTATATTGAACGTGGTGGTAGTCTTCGTATTTCTTTTGAATCCCTTTGAGGATAGTGATTGTTTCTTCCACCGTTGGTTCATCAACCTTGACAGGCTGCATACGACGCTCGAGGGCAGCATCCTTTTCAATGATACGGTATTCATTGAGGGTAGTAGCGCCGACCAGTTGCAGTTCCCCACGAGCAAGGGCTGGCTTGAGGATATTTCCTGCGTCCATATTACCATCACTCGCAGAACCAGCACCGACAATTTCATGGATTTCATCGATAAAGAGGATGATGTCCTCACGTTTGCGAATTTCTTCCATGAGTTTTTGCATGCGTTCTTCAAATTGTCCACGGATCCCCGTTCCTTGCACCAAGCTAACCACATCCAGACGGATGACTTGTTTACCTTGGAGTTTATGTGGAACATCGCCATCAACGATTTTCTGAGCTAGACCTTCGACAACGGCAGTTTTTCCGACACCCGGTTCACCGATAAGAACAGGATTATTCTTGGTTCTACGATTGAGAATCTCGATGACACGGATAATCTCATTGTCGCGCCCAATAACGGGGTCAATGTCTCCACGACGGGCAATCTCAGTTACATTGATACCAAATTCTTCCAGCAGGCCTTTTTCTTGGCTTGCTGGTGGAGTTTGAGCAGAACCACGATTTTGGGAACCATAACCGCCGTTTCCACCGTAACCTCCACCTGATTGGGTTGGGGGAATAGGAGGAGTATTGCTAGAAGGTCTGAAATTGTTTAGGTCATTGAAAAAATCACCAAGGGGATCGAAGTCACGATTGTTCAAATCCGTCATGTCTTTGAAGAGACTGTTGTTAGGGTCTGTTTTGATAATCTTGTAGCAGTTTTGACAGAGGTCAATTTGTTTTTGTTTTCCATTGAGATTGGTGTAAAGATGAATTGTTGAGTCGTTGATTTTACAGTTTTGACAAAGCATACATCTACCTCATTTCTTTCTTTAGCCTGACCTGTTCAAAGGTCAAAAATAGTCAAATTTCTATACTTTCATTATAACAGGATTGGGGTGTAAAGCAAGTAAAAAGATTGCAGCTTTGAGAAGTTGTTACAATGAAAATTTTTGTGAATTTGGACTATAAAAAAATCCTATTTGTGAGACAAAAAGGATTTTGGTTAGACATGCAGGGTGTAATCCCAGCTTGTTTTACATTAGTAGAGAAGTTCGTAAATCTCCATTGCAATTAAGTCAATGCTATCAAACGTATACGTTTCGCGAGCTTCTACGTCACGAAGGGTAAAGATTGAGCCGTTTTCTTCGTCGTGGCTGTACGCAACTTCTGCAACAACAACTCCTTCACGTTCAAAATTACGTTTTAAATTTCCGCCATCGTTTGCCATTGCTTCAAGGCGGTTGATGATTCTAACCAAATGTGATTCCATTTTGATTCTCCTTCATTTCTTATCGTTACTATTTTACCATAAAGGAGGCCAACTTGACTAGAAAAAAACTAAGATTTCTCGCTAATTCTGCTAGTTTAAAGATTTTTAAATAAATTGGATAAAAGATTTGAATTTTAATTCAATATACGTTATAATCATACAGTATTCTATTTTAGAAAGCAGTGTGACTATGAATTTTTCTTTTTTACCTAAGTATTTACCTTATTTTAACTATGGGGCTGTTGTGACGGTTCTTATTTCTATCTGTGTTGTCATTTTGGGAACCATTTTGGGGGTTGTCTTGGCTTTTGGGCAACGTTCAAAGTTTAAACCGCTTGTTTGGCTGGCCAACTTGTACGTTTGGATTTTCCGTGGGACACCGATGATGGTTCAGATTATGATTACCTTTGCTCTTATGCACATCAATGCTCCGACTATTCAGGTTGGGATTTTGGGTGTTGATCTTTCTCGTCTGATTCCAGGGATTTTGATTATTTCTATGAACAGTGGTGCTTATGTTTCTGAGACTGTTCGTGCTGGGATTAATGCGGTTCCTAAGGGGCAGTTAGAGGCGGCCTATTCTTTAGGGATTCGTCCTAAAAATGCGATGCGTTATGTGATTTTGCCACAAGCAATCAAAAATATCTTGCCAGCATTGGGGAACGAATTTATCACCATTATCAAGGACAGCTCCCTCTTATCAGCTATTGGGGTCATGGAGTTGTGGAATGGGGCTACAACAGTTTCTACAACAACCTATCTACCTTTAACACCACTTTTATTTGCATCATTTTACTACTTGATTATGACCTCTATTCTGACAGTAGCCTTGAAAGCTTTTGAAAAACATATGGGACAAGGAGATAAGAAATAATGACAGAAATCTTGATAAAAATTGAAAATTTACATAAATCTTTTGGAAAGAATGAAGTATTGAAGGGCATCAACCTCGAGATTAAAAGAGGAGAAGTTGTCGTTATCATCGGTCCTTCGGGGAGCGGGAAATCTACCTTGCTTCGCTCTATGAATTTGTTGGAGGAAGCAACCAAGGGGAAGGTTATCTTTGAGGGAGTCGATATTACGGACAAGAAGAATGACCTCTTTGCCATGCGTGAGAAGATGGGCATGGTTTTCCAACAATTCAATCTCTTTCCTAATATGACTGTGATGGAAAATATCACCTTGTCACCTATCAAGACCAAAGGTGAAAGCAGGGAAGTTGCTGAGAAGAGAGCCCAAGAGCTTTTGGAAAAAGTTGGTTTGCCAGATAAGGCAGACGCTTATCCACAGAGTCTGTCGGGTGGGCAGCAACAACGGATTGCCATCGCGCGTGGGTTGGCTATGGAACCAGATGTTTTGCTCTTTGACGAACCAACTTCAGCCTTGGATCCTGAAATGGTAGGTGAGGTATTGGCTGTTATGCAAGACCTTGCCAAGTCAGGGATGACTATGGTTATCGTAACACATGAGATGGGATTTGCCCGTGAGGTGGCAGATCGTGTTATCTTTATGGCAGACGGTGTGGTTGTTGAAGATGGGACACCTGAGCAGATTTTTGAACAAACCCAAGAACAACGGACTAAAGATTTCTTGAGTAAGGTTTTATAATCTATTTTAAACTTTCAAGACAAGATTAGTGAAAAGCTCGACCAGAGCTTTTTCTTATAGTTTGAAACTATAGGATAGCCTAGGAAAGAAGTGTTAGAGGGGACTAGCGGTTTTTGGTATAATGGAAGATATTTGAAAGAAAAGAGAAGTGATATGATACAGATTATTGATGGGAAAGCTTTAGCGGCCAAATTGCAGGGGCAGTTGGCTGAAAAGACTGCAAAATTAAAGGAAGAAACAGGTCTAGTGCCTGGTTTGGTAGTGATTTTGGTTGGGGACAACCCTGCCAGCCAAGTCTACGTTCGCAACAAGGAGAGGTCAGCTCTTGCGGCTGGTTTCCGTAGCGAAGTAGTGCGAGTTCCAGAGAACATTACGCAAGAGGACTTGCTAGACCTGATTGCCAAATACAATCAAGATCCAGCTTGGCATGGGATTTTGGTCCAGTTGCCATTACCAAAACACATTGATGAAGAGGCGGTTCTATTAGCCATTGACCCAGAAAAGGATGTGGATGGTTTCCATCCTCTAAATATGGGACGCCTTTGGTCTGGTCATCCAGTTATGATTCCTTCGACACCTGCAGGAATTATGGAAATGTTCCATGAATATGGGATTGACTTGGAAGGTAAAAATGCGGTTGTCATCGGTCGTTCAAACATTGTTGGAAAACCCATGGCTCAGCTTCTTTTGGCCAAGAATGCTACAGTTACCTTGACTCACTCACGCACCCATAATCTCGCTAAGGTTGCTGCAAAAGCGGATATTCTTGTGGTCGCAATCGGTCGTGCTAAGTTTGTAACTGCTGACTTTGTCAAACCAGGTGCGGTAGTCATTGATGTTGGGATGAATCGTGATGAAAATGGGAAGCTTTGTGGGGATGTGGATTATGAGGCAGTTGCACCACTTGCTAGTCATATCACGCCAGTCCCTGGAGGTGTCGGTCCTATGACCATTACCATGCTGATGGAGCAAACTTATCAGGCGGCAGTTCGGACATTGGATAGAAAATAAGAGAAAATTCGCTGAGGAGAGTGTATTTTCTATAGCTATATCTGAAATGGCAGAAATGAGTATTAAATTTTAGAAATAAGTTTATAAAAGGAGGTATGCGCCTCCTTTTTGTTGTATAATAAATGCGAGAGGAAAAACGATGAAAGTGATTGATCAAACCTTACTAGAAAAAGTCATTATTGAACGTTCTCGTACAAGTCATAAAGGAGACTACGGTCGTCTGCTGTTGCTGGGTGGGACCTATCCTTATGGTGGTGCCATCATCATGGCTGCTTTGGCAGCTGTAAAAAGCGGTGCAGGATTGGTGACCGTTGGAACGGACAGGGAAAATATTTCAGCTCTGCACATCCATTTACCTGAGGCTATGGCCTTTTCTCTTCAAGAACAGCAGTTGTTAAAAGAGCAATTGGAGAAGGCAGAAGTTGTCTTGCTGGGGCCTGGTTTAGGAGACGATGCTTTTGGAGAAAATCTAGTAAAACAAGTCTTTGCTAGCTTAAGCCAAAATCAGATTTTGATTGTAGATGGTGGTGCCCTGACCATTCTTGCTAGAACAAGTTTGTCATTTCCATCTAACCAGCTTATCCTAACTCCCCACCAAAAAGAATGGGAAAAGCTGTCTGGTATTGCTATTGAAAAGCAAAAGGAAGATGCAACAGCTAGTGCCCTAACTTCCTTCCCTCAAGGAACAATTTTGGTAGAGAAAGGTCCAGCTACTCGTATTTGGCAAGCTGGCCAATCTGATTATTACCAGTTACAGGTTGGCGGTCCCTATCAGGCGACTGGAGGAATGGGAGATACGCTTGCTGGAATGATTTCAGGATTTGCAGGCCAGTTTAAACAAGCTAGTCTCTACGAGCGTGTGGCAGTAGCGACCCATCTTCATTCAGCTATTGCTCAAGAACTAGCTCAAGAACAGTATGTGGTTTTGCCAACGGAGATTAGTAATTGTCTTCCTAAAGTAATGAAAATTATTTGTCAACAAGAGAGGGTAAGCAAAGATAAACTTGTTTAAAATAGATAGATAAACCCACTTCCTTCTCTTAATTTATGATTCTTGAAATGCGCCTGCTTTAATGCTAAACTAGACGTATCAAAGTTAAGGTCTTGTTTTTGGAACTGGAAAGAGATGAACAAAGCAAATACATAAAAGATAAATTCATTTTTATTCGTTTTATAAAAATAAAATGCATGTTTTCAAAGAAAGATTGATAAAAAATGTAAATTTGATCTTTTTACTTGAATAAAAAGCGATTTCATAGTAGAATAAGAACTGAGAATGATGGAGGTAAATCGGTGGAAAATCTGAAGAAAATGGCAGGTATCAAGGCTGCTGAGTTCGTGAGCGATGGAATGGTCGTTGGACTTGGAACAGGCTCGACTGCCTATTATTTTGTAGAAGAAATCGGTCGTCGTATCAAGGAAGAAGGATTGCAGATTACAGCTGTAACAACTTCTAGTGTGACCACTAAACAGGCAGAAGGCCTTAATATCCCGCTCAAGTCTATTGACCAAGTAGACTTTGTCGATGTGACGGTTGATGGCGCGGATGAAGTGGATAGTCAGTTTAACGGAATCAAAGGCGGTGGTGGTGCCCTTCTCATGGAAAAGGTGGTCGCAACACCATCAAAAGAATACATTTGGGTGGTGGATGAAAGCAAGCTGGTCGAAAAACTAGGTGCTTTTAAATTGCCAGTAGAAGTGGTTCAGTATGGCGCTGAACAGGTCTTTCGTCGTTTTGAACGAGCTGGCTACAAACCAAGTTTCCGTGAAAAAGATGGCCAACGTTTTGTGACCGATATGCAGAACTTTATCATTGACCTTGCCTTGGATGTCATCGAAGATCCAATTGCTTTCGGGCAAGAATTGGACCATATCGTTGGTGTTGTAGAGCACGGCTTATTCAACCAAATGGTGGATAGGGTCATCGTTGCTGGACGAGATGGAGTTCAGATTTCAACTTCAAAAAAAGGAAAATAGAAGGGGGCATAAGATGTCTAAATTTAATCGTATTCATTTGGTGGTACTGGATTCTGTAGGAATCGGTGCAGCACCAGATGCTAATAACTTTGTCAATGCAGGGGTTCCAGATGGAGCTTCTGACACACTGGGACACATTTCAAAAACAGTTGGTTTGAATGTCCCAAACATGGCTAAAATAGGTCTTGGAAATATTCCTCGTGAAACTCCTCTTAAGACTGTAGCAGCTGAAAGCAATCCAACTGGATATGCAACAAAATTAGAGGAAGTATCTCTTGGTAAGGATACTATGACTGGACACTGGGAAATCATGGGACTCAACATTACTGAGCCTTTCGATACTTTCTGGAACGGATTCCCAGAAGAAATCCTGACAAAAATCGAAGAATTCTCAGGACGCAAGGTTATTCGTGAAGCCAACAAACCTTATTCAGGAACGGCTGTTATCGATGATTTTGGACCACGTCAGATGGAAACTGGAGAGTTGATTATCTATACTTCAGCTGACCCTGTTTTGCAGATTGCTGCCCACGAAGACATTATTCCTTTGGACGAATTGTACCGTATCTGTGAATACGCTCGTTCAATTACACTTGAGCGCCCTGCCCTTCTAGGTCGTATCATTGCTCGCCCTTATGTAGGTGAACCAGGTAATTTCACTCGTACGGCAAACCGTCGTGACTTGGCTGTATCTCCATTTGCCCCAACTGTTTTGGATAAATTGAATGAGGCTGGTATCGATACTTATGCTGTGGGTAAAATCAATGATATCTTTAACGGTGCTGGTATCAACCATGATATGGGTCACAACAAGTCAAACAGTCATGGAATAGATACACTATTGAAGACCATGAGCCTTGCTGAATTTGAAAAAGGATTCTCATTCACAAACTTGGTTGACTTTGATGCCCTTTACGGCCACCGTCGTAATGCTTACGGCTATCGTGATTGCTTGCATGAGTTTGATGAACGCTTACCTGAAATTATCGCAGCCATGCGAGAGAACGACCTTCTCTTGATTACTGCTGACCATGGAAATGACCCAACGTATGCAGGAACGGATCACACTCGGGAATATATTCCATTGTTGGCCTATAGCCCTGCCTTTAAAGGAAATGGTTTGATTCCAGTTGGACATTTTGCAGATATCTCAGCGACTGTTGCAGATAACTTTGGTGTTGAAACAGCTATGATCGGGGAAAGTTTCTTAGATAAATTGGTATAAGATGACGCGCTATGCTCTGCTGGTGAGAGGCATCAATGTTGGTGGCAAGAATAAGGTCGTCATGGCGGAGCTTCGTCAAGAACTGACAGAGTTGGGAATTGAAAAGGTTGAAAGCTACATCAACAGTGGTAATATCTTCTTTATTTCGATAGATTCCAAAGCCCAATTGATTGAAAAGTTAGAGGCTTTCTTTGGAACTCGTTATCCATTTATTCAGAGCTTTTCTTTACTGAGTCTAGAAGACTATGAAGCAGAAGTGGAGAATCTACCAGCTTGGTGGAATGAAGACTTGGCACGAAAAGATGTCCTCTTTTACACTGAGCTTTTGGATGTGGAGCAAGTCATCACGACAGTTGAGAGTTTAGAGCTGAAAGATGAGGTCGTTCATTTTGGAAAACTTGGGATTTTCTGGGGGAAATTTTCTGAAGAAACCTACTCTAAAACTGCCTATCACAAGGATCTGCTCAAGATGCCTTTCTATCGCCACATTACCATTCGCAATGCTAAAACTTTTGAAAAAATCGGTCAAATGCTAAAAACTAAAAAAGGAGACACACAATGACATTTTTAGATAAAATCAATGAAACAGCTGCTTTCCTGAAAGATAAAGGAATCCAAACGCCTGAGTTCGGTCTAATTCTTGGGTCAGGACTTGGAGAATTAGCAGAAGAAATCGAAAATCCAGTTGCAGTAGACTATGCTGAGATTCCAAACTGGGGCCGTTCAACAGTAGTTGGTCACGCTGGGAAATTGGTATATGGTGAACTGGCAGGTCGCAAGGTCTTGGCTCTTCAAGGTCGCTTCCATTTCTACGAAGGGAATCCTCTGGAAGTGGTGACTTTCCCAGTACGTGTCATGAAAGTTCTTGGATGTGAAGGTGTCATTGTAACCAATGCAGCTGGTGGTATTGGATATGGTCCTGGTACTTTGATGGCTATCTCAGACCATATCAATATGACGGGGCAAAATCCATTGATGGGTGAAAACTTGGATGACTTTGGTCCTCGTTTCCCAGATATGTCTAAGGCCTACACACCAGAATACCGTGCTACTGCCCATGAAGTGGCTAAAAAACTTGGTATCAAGCTTGATGAAGGTGTCTATATCGGTGTAACTGGTCCAACTTATGAAACACCAGCAGAAATTCGTGCCTATAAGACACTGGGAGCAGATGCAGTTGGTATGTCTACGGTTCCTGAAGTGATCGTGGCAGCCCACTCAGGTTTGAAAGTTCTGGGAATCTCATGTATCACTAACTTTGCGGCCGGTTTCCAAGAAGAACTCAACCACGAAGAAGTTGTGGAAGTAACCGAACGTGTCAAAGGTGACTTTAAAGGCTTGCTTAAAGCGATTCTTGCAGAATTGTAAGAAAAAAGATTTAAAAGGGGGAATGCCTCTTTCCTTTCATGGTTGACTATTCGGAACAAAGAAGAAACATAGGTAGACTATGGGTTTCTTCCTACTCTTGTAACTGAAAGAGTCTGATAGTTAGCATTGTGAAAGACAAGATTCTAGGATACTAGCATTAGCTTCCTAGCCAAGCAGACTAGTATGATAAGAAGAGATAAGAATGAATTTATACTCAATGAAAATCAAAGAGCAAACTAGGAAGTTAGCCGCAGGTTGCTCAAAACACAGTTTTGAGGTTGTAGATAAGACTGACGAAGTCAGTGACCATATCTACGGTCAGGCGACGCTGACGTGGTTTGAAGAGATTTTCGAAGAGTATTACTTTCTGAATTTCTCAGTCTTGTCCTAGATAGGGGACAAGGAGATTTAGTTTGAGTCTGCTTATAAATAAACGAAAAGAAAGATAAGAAATAATGAAAATTGGTCAACGAATGATGCGTTTTGGCATAAAAAAATTAAGTATCGGAGTTGTATCTGTTGCAGTCGGCTTCGCATTTCTAGCTCCAGCTGGAATTTCAGCCAATGAACTACAGCAAGATGTAACATCTGAAGTGGCAACAAGAGTGCTAGATTCTAAGGAGGAATTGAGAGAGCCGGAAAATGCTACTCCAAAACTAGAAACTCCTCTTAGAGAGGAGTCAAGACTAGCTACTCAAACGCTTCCGGAAGCAAGTGAAGTTCTTGAAAACAAAAGGGAAGAGTCAAAAGTAGAGATAACCGAGCCAGCTCAATACTTACCTATTCTTGCTCCTGTAGAAGAAACTAAAGAAGAAGCTGTGACAGAAAAACCAACAAATACTCGTTCTCTAACAGCAGAAGATTTGGTGAAGATTTCCAAAGGGGAATTGCATTTAGAAAATGATTTGATTGATGAATCTCTCTACGGTGAAAAAGTTCTTGATTTGGAAGGGGATGATGACCAAGATGGCATCAAAAACAAAGATGAACTTTATGTGTACAACAAAGATGGTAAGGATTATCTAGGATATAACAGTCATCCCTTGCTAGCAGACAGTGATGGGGATGGTTTGGCAGATGGAGAAGATGACAATAAGAAAGAATGGTATGTCACAGACCGTGATTCTCTTCTCTTTATGGAGTTAGCCTATCGAGACGATGATTATATTGAGAAAATTTTAGATCATAAGAATCCTTTCCCTAGTCTCTATCTTGACCGTCAAGAATACAAACTCATGCACAATGAATTGGCTTCTTTCTGGAAGATGAAAAAAGCCTATCATACAGATAGTGGCTTGGATGCTTTCTTATTTGAGACCAAGAGCGACCTTCCTTATCTCAAAGATGGAACGGTGCACATGTTGGCTATACGTGGAACAAGACGGAATGATGCGAAAGATTTAAGTGCAGATTTTGTTTTGTTAGGAGGAAATAAACCAGCGCAAGCGGATGATATCCGCAAGGTTGTTGGGGAATTAGCCAAGGATACAAGTATTACCAAGTTGTATATGACAGGCCATTCTCTTGGAGGCTACCTAGCTCAGATTGCAGCGGTTGAAGCTTACCAAAAATATCCTGATTTTTATAACCATGTATTGCGAAAAGTGACGACTTTCAGTGCGCCTAAAGTGATTACTTCCAGAGCGGTTTGGAATGCTGAGAATGATTTCTGGGATGTTGGTTTGGAAAGCCGTAAATTAGCTGTTAGTGGAAAAATTAAGCATTATGTGGTTGATAATGATAATGTTGTGACTCCCTTGATTCATAACGATCGTGATATTGTTACATTTACAGGTAATTCACGCTTTAAACACCGTTCTCGTGGCTATTTTGAAAGTCGAATGAATGATATTCCTAACTTTAATATTGGTAAACGAACTACCTTGGATAAACATGGTTATCGTGATCCAAAATTGGATAAAGTGCGATTCTTTAAGAAACAGGCTCTGCCCCAATCTTCTAGTCAACCAAGCGCGGAACCAATGGAAAATATTACCTTAGGGAAACAGGTTACTCAAAGTTCGACAGCTTTCGAAGGAGATGCTAGAAGAGCTGTGGATGGCAAAGTTGATGGTAACTATGGTCACAATTCTGTCACTCATACCAACTTCCAATCTAAGCCTTGGTGGCAAGTAGATTTGGCTAAAGAAGAAACCATTCGCCAAATCAATATTTACAACCGAACAGACACTGCCCAGGATAGATTGGCAAACTTTGATGTCATTCTGTTAGACAGTTCTGGTAAAGAAATTGAGAGAAAACGAATAACATCTCTTAAAGATGTGTCAGCACAAATTGCGATTAACCATAAAAAAGCGCGCTATGTTCGGATTGAGCTAGAAGGCTATAATGCCCTCAGTCTTGCAGAAGTCCAAGTATATCGTGCTGAGAATATCGCTTGGAAAAAACAAGCTAAGCAAAGTTCTACTGATTTTGGTGGAGATGCTAGTCGTGCCTTGGATGGCAATACCAATAGTAGTTATAGCCAGCAATCAATTACCCATACAAAATTTGAAAACCAGCCTTGGTGGGAAGTTGATTTAGGTCGTACAGAACAGGTAGGACTTGTTCGCCTTCATAACCGTGGGGATGGAGAGCTTTCTAAACGTCTGTCAGACTTTGATGTGATTTTATATGATGAAAAAGGGAAAGAAGTTGCTAGACAGTATGTTGCTAAACTTGACGGAACGAGCTTGGATGTTCAATTAAATGGGAAATTGGGACGCCGTGTTCGTGTGCAACTACGTAAGAACAATCAAGCCCTCAGTCTTGCAGAAGTAGAAGTTTTCCGCTTTATCGCTACGAATGGTGAGACAGCGACACAAGTTTCTAAGCCAGTTCAACCAATCAGTCAGACTCCTGCCAAAGAAAAAACATTGACAATTCAACATAGTGGAGCTTACATTGCCCGCTACTCTATAACTTGGGAAGAAGTTACAGTAGATAAAGATGGAAACCAAGTTGTTCGTAGTCGTTCTTGGGAAGGAAACGGTCGCAACCAGACTGCAGGTTTTGTCCTCAACCTCCCAATCAAAGAAAATATGAGGAATCTGCGAATTAAGATTGAGAAAAAGACAGGTCTACTATGGAATAGATGGCAAACAATCTATGAAAATAGACCAATTTTAGCTCAACCCCACCGTAAAATTACCCATTGGGGAACAACATTGAACTCTAAGGTGAGTGACGATGATGTCTTGTAATCTGATGATACAATGACAGTTAGATGATTTAGTTCATAAGAGAAGTACTACCTGAGCTTGAATAGAACTCAGGTAGCTCTCTGTGAAAGAACAAAATTAAACAGAAAGGTATAGTGAGGTGTTCTAATTTGAACATGAGCGGAAAAACTTTTCTAAAAACTTAGAAAGGAAGGGGAGTTCGGGTTTGAATTGAATCCGATCTACTCTTCTCAATATTATCAAAATTAAGAAAGGAATTGAACCCATCATAAAAGCAGTGGGAAAAAGATAGTTGGTCTAGCGAGCATCGCTCACTGCGCCCCACTCCTATTTTCCCTTTGGCTTTTTAACGGGTTTGGTATCTTTCTCAATATAAAATATAAAAAAGAAAGGTAGAGCATGTGTTTTGATTTGAACACGAGCGGAAAACTTTTCTAAAAACTCAGAAGAGAAGGGGAGTTCGGGTTTGAATTGAATCCGGTCTAATCTTCTCAATATCATCAAAATTAAGAAAGAAAGGAATTGAACCCACCCTAAAAGCAGTGGGAAAAAGATAGTTGGCCTAGCGAGCATCGCTCACTGCACTCAACTCCTATTTTCCCTTTGCTTTTTGACGGGTTTGGTATCTTATATTATGTCTATCCATATTGCTGCTCAGCAGGGTGAAATTGCTGATAAAATTCTTCTTCCTGGGGATCCTCTTCGTGCTAAGTTTATTGCGGAGAATTTCCTTGAAGATGCTGTTTGTTTTAACGAAGTGCGTAACATGTTTGGTTACACTGGTACTTACAAGGGCCACCGTGTATCTGTTATGGGAACTGGGATGGGAATGCCATCTATTTCGATTTATGCGCGTGAGTTGATTGTTGACTACGGTGTGAAAAAATTGATCCGTGTGGGAACAGCAGGTTCTTTGAATGAAGATGTTCACGTCCGTGAATTGGTTTTGGCTCAGGCAGCTGCAACTAACTCAAACATCGTCCGTAATGACTGGCCACAGTATGATTTCCCACAAATCGCTAGCTTTGATTTGCTTGATAAGGCTTATCATATTGCCAAAAATCTCGGTATGACAACCCACGTTGGGAACGTTTTGTCATCTGATGTCTTTTATTCAAACTACTTTGAAAAGAACATTGAGCTTGGTAAATGGGGGGTCAAGGCTGTGGAAATGGAAGCAGCAGCTCTTTACTATCTGGCTGCTCAGCACCATGTTGATGCGCTAGCTATTATGACAATCTCTGATAGCTTGGTTAATCCAGATGAGGACACGACTGCAGAAGAACGTCAAAATACCTTCACCGATATGATGAAGGTTGGATTAGAAACCTTGATTGCTGAATAAAAGAGAACACAAAAGGAAGACTTTCTGGATGAAAATCTTCCTTTTTTAGTCATTCAGTCCATACTGTGACCTTAATGAAATGTTGCTCTACCGTCTATTTTTTAAGAGATTGCAAAAAACAATCAATCTCTGCTTGAGAATGGAGAATACGCATCTTTTCTGGGTAAGTATTGTTTAAATATTGGTATCTATCCTTAGCATTTTTTGTTCGACCATCCCAGAGAATCCAACGAATAAATTCCCAGTTGAATTGCTCGGGGCATCCCTTAGCCATGCTTTCTCTCACTTTTCCTCTGTATTTTAAATAGCGCTTAAAGGCTCTTAGCAAACAATTCCAAGCAGAGAAGTTTAAAAAGATGATCTGGTTAGCTTCCTGCATTCTTTCTTCGTAATAACACCAAGAATAATTACCATCGATGACCCAAGCTTCATGCTTGGTGAGAAAATTTTTCATCTCGGTTAACATCCAATCACGGTCACTGTCTTGCCAACCAGGTTGAAATTGGAGTGTGTCCATATGAAGTTTTGGGATGGAGTAGTAGAGAGATAACTTTTCAGCTAGCGTTGACTTACCAGCACCAGAATATCCGATAATTGCAATTTTCATTTTCTACCTTTTCCTATTTGGAGACAAAAAAACAGCCTCTATGGACTGTTTCTTATTTAGCAAGTTTAGCTGAAAGACGAGCTTTATCGCGGCTTGCTTTGTTTTTGTGAATCAAACCTTTAGTTTCTGCTTTATCGATAGCTGAGCTAGCAGCACGGAAAAGTTCTTCAGATGGGTTTGCTTCGAAAGCTTTGATAGCAGTACGCATAGCTGATTTTTGAGCTGAGTTCTTTTCGTTTTGTTTAACGTTCAATTCAGCGCGTTTGATAGCTGATTTAATGTTTGCCAATGTTCTTACCTCCATATTTACTAACTATACCATTATATCTGAAAACTTACGTTTTGACAAGGGAAAATTATTTTTTTAAGTAAATTTCATCGATTTCATGGTTCTTGCTTTTATGAAGAATCACTTCCGCACGATTTCTGGTTGGTTCAATATAATTTTGTAGATTTGTGAGATTGATACTGGTCCAGACCTGATGGGCAAAGGACTCCACTTCCCCAATCGGCATCTGAGTAAAACGATAATAGTAGCTATCAGGGTCGTTTTGGGCTAGGCTCAGCATTTTCAAGAAACGGTCCAGATACCAACTCTCAATATCATCCACTCCAGCATCAACATAGATGGAAAAGTCGAAGAAGTCAGTGATATAGAGACGTTCGTTTTGTGGATTTTGAAAGACATTGATTCCTTCAACAATCACAAAATCAGCAGCTTTGACACTTTGCTTTTCCTCAGGTACGATGTCGTAGACTTCATGAGAATAGACAGGAATATCCACATCTTGTCCATTTTTGATGCAGTCCAAGAAGTTGAGAAGAGCTTCCATATCATAGCTTTCAGGAAATCCCTTACGATTTAAAATCCCTTGTTCAATCAAGGTCTGGTTGGGATAGAGAAAGCCGTCAGTTGTTACCAACTCAACCGTAGCATCTGTAAGTGTACGGGACAGTAGGATTTGAAGTAGGCGACTGGTTGTGGATTTTCCAACGGCAACACTCCCAGAAACCCCAATGATAAAAGGCTGGGATTTGCTTTCACGTTGAAGGAAAATCCCTTTTGAAAAGGCCAAATCATCCTTGGTACGCTTGTAAATCTGGATGAGATGGGCTAGGGGGAGATAGACATCGGTAACATCCTGCAAGCTAATCTGGTCATTAAAACTCTTGATGGATTCTAATTCCTCTTCTGTCAAAGGAGGTGTCGTCTTTCGATGTAAAGATTGCCAAGTCTGGCGACTGATTTTTTCAAAATGTAAAAATTCGTTGGTCATTTGTTTTCCCCTAGATATTTTGTCTATCATACCATAAAAAGTTAAAAAAATAAAGCGGTTTCTTGAATGTGGTAAGTCAATAGTATATAATATAAGTAGATAGAGGATGAACAATTTATTGATGAAGTAGGAGCTGCTTTCTACTGACTTATCAGCTATAAAGGGGGCTTTGGGGTTTATAACTTATAGGAGGTGTACTATGAAAATCTTGAAACGTTACCTATTGGAACTCTGTTTTATTTTAAGTTTTGCCTTACCTTTTATAAAAGGAGTCAATGCGGATAATGGTAGACGCTTTGTGGAAATCTATTACGGTTTTACTTTTTTGATGGAACATGCCATTGTAACAGCTGTCTTTATCTGTTCGCTTTTGATTGCTTTCTTCCTAAAAAAACGGTGGACGAAATGGCTTGCTGCTGGTAGTTATTTCTTTTTAGTTCTATGGATTGCGACAGAGGGTTATTTCGCTAGAAGATCGCTAGAAGATTTGATACGACTTTGGACAAGTTTGGAAATCCTGACACAAACTTATCAGTTGGGCTTTTATCTAAACATTTTGTTGGGAATTTTGTTGATGATTAAGCAATAGTAATCAAAATGCGTCTGATGATAGACAATAAATCTTGTGTTATGTGTTTTATCATGGCAATGATAGCTGTAGTCCTAGATGAAATACAAGTTGCTTATAAAAGTTGAAAGAGATTGAAGGGGAGTTATTGTAACGCAACTTCCTTCAATCTTTTTGTCTCATTCTGGATATGTAAACGATTTACAATTCGATCCAAAATATGATAGAATAGGGTTATGAATAAAATGTACTATGCAGAAAATCCTGACGCTGCTCACGACATACATGAGTTGCGAGTAGAATTGTTGGGAGAAAAAATGACCTTTCTGACGGATGCAGGTGTTTTTAGCAAGAAGATGGTTGACTTTGGAAGTCAACTCTTGCTCAAGTGTCTGGAGGTCAACCAAGGAGAAACTGTCCTTGATGTAGGCTGTGGTTACGGACCTTTGGGCTTGTCTTTAGCTAAGGCTTATGGCGTTCAGGCTACCATGGTCGATATCAATAATCGTGCCTTGGATTTGGCGCGACAAAATGCTGAAAAAAATAATGTAAAAGCGACGATATTTCAATCTAATATTTATGCAAGAGTTCAAGGGCGATTTGACCATGTCATTTCCAATCCTCCTATCCGTGCGGGCAAGCAAGTCGTTCATGAAATCATCGAGAAAAGTAAAGATTTCTTGGAAACTGGTGGGGATTTGACCATCGTCATCCAGAAAAAACAAGGGGCTCCAAGTGCCAAGTCCAAGATGGAGGATGTGTTTGGTAATTGTGAAATCGTCAAAAAAGATAAGGGATACTATATCCTTAGAAGTGTGAAAGAATGAGAGCAGTTGATTTAATCCAAAAGAAACGAGATGGTCAAGAACTGTCTTCGAGTGAAATTGAATGGTTAGTTGAAGGCTATGTGTCAGGAACTGTTCCTGATTATCAGATGTCTGCTTTTGCTATGGCTGTCTATTTCAAAGGAATGACGACACGAGAAATCTCAGATTTGACTATGAAGATGGTCAAGACTGGTCAAGAGTTTGATTTATCCGCTATTGATGGGGTTAAGGTTGACAAGCATTCTACTGGTGGTGTCGGCGATAAGGTAACCTTGATTTTAGCTCCTCTTGTTGCTAGCTTCGGTGTGCCTGTAGCAAAAATGAGTGGTCGTGGTCTCGGCCATACTGGTGGGACAATTGATAAATTGGAATCCATTAAGGGCTATCAAGTCGAGCGCAGTCAAGAAGATTTCATTCGTCAGGTTCAGGATATTGGTGTATCTGTCATTGGGCAATCAGACCAGATGGTTAAAGCAGATAAACTTCTCTACGCCCTCCGTGATGTGACCGCAACTGTCGACACGATTCCTTTGATTGCGAGTTCGGTGATGAGCAAGAAAATCGCGGCAGGAGCGGATGCTATTTTGCTAGACGTAACTGTCGGTGAGGGCGCCTTCATGAAGACGGTTGATGAGGCGCGTGAGTTGGCTCAAACCATGGTGGAACTTGGTAAGGCTGTTGGCCGGAAGACAGTAGCGGTGATTACGGATATGAGCCAGCCTTTAGGGCGTGCGATTGGAAATCGTCTGGAAATCCTTGAAGCATTGGAGATTCTACAAGGTCAAGGACGTCAGGATATTACCCACTTTATTTGTGAGTTGGCTCAAATTATGCTTGGTCTGGCAAATGTAAATAAAACAGTTGAAGAAGTTCGCCAACATCTTGAAAATGGCCAAGCGCTGGCTAAGTTTGAGGAAATGGTCCAAGCCCAAGGTGGAGACTTAGAAGACCTCTATCGTCCTGTCAATGTTGCCCATGTGGTGGAAATTCCTGCTCAGGAAACGGGTGTCATTTCAGCTCTTCCAGCTATGGAATTTGGGCTTTATGCTATGAGACTGGGGGCAGGCCGTGCAGTCAAGACTGATGATTTGGACTATGAAACAGGAATTGTTTTTGAAAAGAAGGTTGGAGATTCTGTTCAAACGGGAGAAATTGTTGCAAAAGTATACACAAATGGAAAAATTTCTCCTCAGCTAGTTACAGATTTTCAAAAATATGTTAAAATAAATGATAGGGTGCAAAGTTTACGAGAAATTATAGAAATTATCTCATGAACCGTAGGAGAATCCGAATATGAAATTAAATAAATATATCGATCATACGCTTTTAAAACAAGATGCAACAGAAAATCAAATTGATTGTTTGTTGTCTGAGGCTAGAGAGTATGATTTTGCCAGTGTTTGCGTTAATCTGACCTGGGTTGAACATGCCAAAAAAGGGCTTGAAGGCACAGATGTCAAGGTCTGCACAGTAGTAGGTTTCCCCTTGGGAGCAACAACTTCAGCTGTGAAAGCTTTTGAGACAAAAGAAGCTATCCAAAATGGGGCTGATGAGATTGACATGGTAATCAATGTTGGGGCTCTCAAATCAGGCAATTTAGCCTTGGTAGAGTCAGATATTCGCGCAGTCGTGGAAGCAAGTGGTGACAAGTTAGTGAAAGTCATTATTGAAGCGTGCCTGCTGACTGACCAAGAAAAAGTTGTAGCCTGCCAATTAGCCCAAAAAGCTGGGGCTGACTTTGTCAAAACATCTACTGGCTTTTCAACTGGTGGTGCTACGATAGCAGATGTCAAATTGATGCGTGAAACAGTTGGACCTGATATGGGTGTCAAGGCTGCTGGTGGAGCTCGTTCTTATGCAGATGCTCTTGCCTTTGTGGAAGCAGGTGCGACCCGTATCGGAACGTCAGCTGGAGTAGCAATTCTAAAAGGAGAATTGGCAGATGGCGACTACTGAGTTGATTGAACTGGCAATTGAAACCAGCAAACATGCCTATGTCCCCTATTCTCACTTTCCTATCGGAGCAGTTTTAGTAGCCAAAGACGGAAGTGTTTATACGGGAGTGAATATCGAAAATGCTAGCTATCCTTTGACCAATTGCGGTGAGAGAACAGCCATTTTTAAGGCTGTATCTGAAGGGCAAAGAGAATTTTCAGAGCTGATTGTTTATGGTCAAACTGAAAAACCGATTTCACCATGTGGTGCTTGTCGCCAAGTAATGGTCGAATTTTTTGAACAAGATCTAAAAGTGACCTTAGTCGCAAAAGATAAATCGACGGTCGAGATGACGGTCGGGGAATTACTTCCATACTCTTTTACAGACTTAAATTAGTCTGAGTCGCTCTCTGAGTGGCACGGTCCTTGCGGCCAACCAATCCATACTTGCAACATCGTTGCACATCTTATTTAGGAGGTTCAGTAATGAACAAGAAACAATGGCTAGGTCTTGGCCTAGTAGCAGTGGCAGCAGTTGGACTTGCTGCATGTGGTAACCGCTCTTCTCGTAAGGCAGATTCATCTTCTGATGTGAAGACAAAAGCAGCAATCGTCACTGATACTGGTGGTGTTGATGACAAATCATTCAACCAATCAGCTTGGGAAGGTTTGCAGGCTTGGGGTAAAGAACACAATCTTTCAAAAGATAACGGTTTCACTTACTTCCAATCAACAAGTGAAGCTGACTACGCTAACAACTTGCAACAAGCGGCTGGAAGTTACAACCTAATCTTCGGTGTTGGTTTTGCCCTTCACAATGCGGTTGAAGAAGCAGCTAAAGAACATTCTGACTTGAACTATGTCTTGATTGATGATGTGATTAAAGATCAAAAGAATGTTGCGAGCGTAACTTTCGCTGATAATGAGTCAGGTTACCTTGCAGGTGTAGCTGCAGCAAAAACAACTAAAACAAAACAAGTTGGTTTTGTAGGTGGGCAGGAGTCAGAAGTTATCTCTCGTTTTGAAGCAGGATTCAAGGCTGGTGTTGCGTCAGTAGACCCATCTATCAAAGTACAAGTTGACTACGCTGGTTCATTTGGTGATGCTGCTAAAGGTAAAACAATTGCAGCCGCACAATACGCAGCCGGTGCAGATATTGTTTACCAAGTAGCTGGTGGTACAGGTGCTGGTGTCTTTGCAGAAGCAAAATCACTTAACGAAAGCCGTCCTGAAAATGAAAAAGTTTGGGTTATCGGTGTTGACCGTGACCAAGAAGCAGAAGGTAAATACACTTCTAAAGATGGTAAAGAATCAAACTTTGTTCTTGTATCTACTTTGAAACAAGTTGGTACAACTGTAAAAGATATTTCTAACAAAGCAGAAAAAGGTGAATTCCCTGGTGGTCAAGTAATCGTTTACTCATTGAAGGATAAAGGGGTTGACTTGGTAGTAACAAACCTTTCAGAAGAAGGTAAAAAAGCTGTCGAAGATGCTAAAGCTAAAATCCTTGATGGAAGCGTAAAAGTTCCTGCAAAATAATGGATGGAAGTCATTTCTTAGGAAGCGGCCCTCGGCCGCTTTTTTAAGAGTTGAGACAAAGTCATTTTGTCTCAGTAAAGCTTGCTACTAGATAAAATAGCAAGTTTTATTGAAATAAAATAAGACTCTGAAAGGAAGAGCACATGGCACACGAAAATGTCATTGAGATGCGTGATATTACCAAGGTGTTTGGTGAATTTGTTGCCAACGACAAAATCAACCTGCACCTACGAAAAGGTGAAATTCATGCACTTTTAGGAGAAAATGGGGCTGGAAAGTCCACGCTCATGAACATGTTAGCAGGACTTCTTGAACCAACTAGTGGTGAAATCGCGGTCAACGGTCAAGTTGTCAATCTCGATTCACCATCTAAAGCAGCTGGCTTGGGAATCGGAATGGTTCACCAGCACTTTATGTTGGTAGAAGCTTTCACGGTGGCTGAAAACATCATTTTAGGAAGTGAATTGACTAAAAATGGTGTACTAGATATTGCTGGAGCTAGCAAAGAAATCAAGGCTCTTTCTGAACGTTATGGCTTAGCTGTTGACCCTTCTGCCAAGGTAGCAGACATCTCAGTCGGAGCCCAACAACGTGTAGAAATTTTAAAAACCCTTTATCGGGGGGCTGATATCCTTATCTTTGACGAACCAACGGCTGTTTTGACTCCATCAGAAATTGATGAGTTGATGGCTATTATGAAAAATCTTGTCAAAGAAGGAAAATCAATTATCTTGATCACCCACAAGTTGGACGAGATTCGCGCAGTTTCTGACCGCGTTACAGTTATCCGTCGTGGGAAATCAATTGAAACCGTCGAAATTGCAGGGGCTACCAATGCTGATTTGGCAGAAATGATGGTGGGACGTTCTGTTTCCTTTAAAACGGAGAAACAAGCCTCTCAACCAAAAGAAGTGGTCTTGTCTATTACAGACTTGGTGGTCAATGAAAACCGCGGTGTCCCAGCTGTGAAAAATCTGTCCTTGGATGTTCGTGCTGGAGAGATTGTTGGAATTGCGGGGATTGATGGAAATGGTCAGTCTGAACTGATTCAAGCCATCACAGGTCTTCGCAAGGTTGAATCTGGTAGCATTGAGCTAAAAGGAGATTCAATTGTAGGCTTGCATCCACGACAAATTACAGAGCTAAGTGTTGGGCACGTTCCAGAAGACCGTCACCGTGATGGTTTGATTTTAGAGATGATGATTTCTGAAAATATTGCCCTTCAAACCTACTACAAAGAACCACATAGTAAAAATGGAATTTTGAACTATTCAAATATTACTTCTTATGCTAAAAAGCTAATGGAAGAATTTGATGTTCGTGCTGCCAGTGAATTTGTTCCTGCAGCTGCACTCTCAGGAGGAAATCAACAAAAAGCAATTATTGCTCGTGAAATTGATCGAGATCCTGATCTCCTTATCGTCAGCCAGCCAACTCGTGGGTTGGATGTCGGTGCCATTGAGTATATCCACAAACGCTTGATTGAAGAGCGTGATAATGGGAAGGCTGTCCTTGTTGTCAGCTTTGAACTAGATGAGATTTTAAACGTCTCAGACCGTATTGCCGTTATCCACGATGGTAAGATTCAAGGTATTGTATCACCAGAAACAACCAATAAACAAGAACTTGGTGTCTTGATGGCTGGTGGAAACTTGGGAAAGGAGAAGAGTGATGTCTAAAAAATTACAACAAATTTCGGTTCCCTTGATCTCTGTCTTCCTTGGAATTTTACTTGGAGCCATTGTCATGTGGATCTTCGGCTATGATGCTATTTGGGGTTACGAAGAATTGTTCTATACAGCCTTTGGCAGTCTGCGTGGAATTGGAGAAATCTTCCGTGCTATGGGGCCTTTGGTCTTGATTGGTCTGGGCTTTGCCGTTGCCAGCCGAGCAGGTTTCTTTAACGTCGGACTTCCTGGTCAGGCTTTGGCAGGTTGGATTCTCAGTGGTTGGTTTGCCCTGTCGCATCCAGATATGCCCCGTCCCTTGATGATTTTAGCAACCATTGTGATTGCCTTGATTGCTGGTGGGATTGTCGGCGCGATTCCAGGTATTCTGAGAGCCTATCTAGGGACGTCAGAGGTTATCGTCACCATCATGATGAACTACATTGTCTTGTATGTAGGGAATGCCTTTATTCATGCCTTCCCTAAAGAATTCATGCAAAGTACAGATTCGACCATTCGTGTCGGGGCTAATGCAACCTATCAGACACCTTGGTTATCTGAATTGACTGGTAACTCACGGATGAATATTGGTATTTTCTTTGCTCTCATTGCCGTTGCAGTCATTTGGTTTATGCTCAAGAAAACAACCCTTGGTTTTGAAATTCGTGCGGTTGGTCTTAATCCACATGCTTCAGAATATGCTGGTATTTCTGCAAAAAGAACGATTATCCTCTCAATGATTATTTCAGGTGCCTTGGCTGGTCTTGGTGGAGCTGTTGAAGGACTTGGAACCTTCCAGAATGTCTATGTTCAGGGGGCGTCATTGGCTGTTGGATTTAACGGGATGGCGGTTAGTCTGCTTGCGGCCAACTCACCAATTGGTATTCTCTTTGCAGCCTTTCTGTTTGGTGTTCTCCAAGTTGGAGCTCCTGGTATGAATGCGGCGCAGGTACCATCTGAGCTTGTCAGCATTGTAACAGCTTCTATTATCTTCTTTGTCAGTGTTCATTATCTTATCGAACGCTTTGTCAAACCGAAAAAACAAGTTAAAGGAGGTAAGTAAAGATGTCGATTACAACCTTGCTCACCCTCTTGGTGTCTTCTATGCTGATTTACTCAGCACCCCTCATCTTTACAAGTATCGGTGGTGTTTTCTCTGAACGTGGAGGTGTGGTAAACGTCGGCCTTGAAGGAATTATGGTTATGGGTGCCTTTTCTGGAGTTGTCTTTAACCTTGAATTTGCGGAACAATTTGGAGCAGCAACTCCATGGCTATCCTTGCTTGTAGCAGGATTGGTAGGGGGAATCTTTTCTATCATTCACGCAGCTGCGACGGTGCATTTCCGTGCAGACCATGTTGTCAGCGGTACGGTATTGAACTTGATGGCGCCTGCCTTGGCTGTTTTCTTGGTTAAAGTTCTTTATAACAAAGGACAAACCGACAACCTAAGTCAGACTTTTGGACGCTTTGATTTCCCAGTCTTGGCAAATATCCCAGTTATCGGTGATATTTTCTTCAAGTCAACTAGTCTACTTGGTTATTTGGCCATTGCCTTCTCATTCCTTGCTTGGTTTATCCTCTTCAAGACCCGCTTTGGTCTTCGTCTTCGCTCTGTCGGTGAGCATCCTCAAGCAGCGGATACTTTGGGAATCAATGTCTACAAGATGAGATATTTAGGGGTTATTATTTCAGGTTTCCTAGGTGGAATTGGTGGAGCGATTTATGCTCAATCAATCTCAGTTAACTTCTCAGTAACAACTATTGTTGGACCTGGATTTATCGCCCTTGCTGCGATGATCTTTGGAAAATGGAATCCAATCGGAGCCATGCTATCTAGTCTCTTCTTTGGGCTTTCACAAAGTTTGGCTGTTATCGGTTCTCAATTGCCATTCCTGCAAGGAGTTCCTGCGGTTTATCTTCAAATTGCACCTTATGTTTTGACAATTCTTGTCTTGGCAGCCTTCTTTGGAAAAGCAGTTGCACCAAAAGCAGATGGTATCAATTATATCAAATCAAAATAAGCATACAAAAAACGTCAGTATAGAACTGGCGTTTTATTTTTTAGGATCTTGATGGGTTAGGTTTAATCCCCAAGGGACCAAATTTTCAGTTTTATTTTTGATGCGTGTGATATTGTCCTTATGACGAATGATAATCAAACTAGCAAGAGCTAGGATAATAGCGATGAGGAGAGGGTCATAATTGCTCAGGATAAAACCAAAAAGTGGAAAGAGCAGAACCCCGATAACAGCCGCGATAGATGCTGTGACACTAGATAGTGAAATCATACTACCAAGATAGAGGGTTCCAAAGAAAACAACTGCAAGGTAGAGACAGAAGACAGGTGCAAATCCGAAAATCACTCCCGCACTGGTTGCGACAGCCTTGCCACCCTTAAATCCTGCAAAGATAGGAAAGGTATGGCCAATAACAGCCAAAAGTCCAAAGATGAGAGGCGAAACCCCTTGTAGATGAAACATAATCGGAAGAAGTGTTGCTAGTGTTCCTTTGAAAAAGTCAATGACAAAGGTCGCCATACCAGCTTTCTTACCTAAAATGCGGAAAGTATTGGTCGTTCCAGTGTTACCAGAACCATGCTCGCGCAGATTGATTTGAAAGAATACTTGTCCAATCCAGAGACCAGACGGAATCGAACCCAGCAGATAGGCTAGGATTAATAAAACTATTGTAATCATACTCCTATTATATCATGAAATGAAGAAGAAAGGCAGAGAATCTCTTCTGAAATTGTTACATCGGAGAAAGAAAAATTTTGCAAAATCCTTGGAAAACCTGTAGAATAGTAAAGATGAACGAATAGGAGGTTCCTTGTGTCAAAAAAGGAAATCAATATTAACAATTATAATGATGATGCCATTCAGGTGCTAGAAGGGTTGGATGCGGTCCGTAAACGTCCAGGGATGTATATCGGATCGACCGATGGCGCTGGGCTCCACCACCTAGTTTGGGAAATCGTCGATAATGCTGTCGATGAAGCCTTGTCTGGATTTGGTGACCGTATTGATGTGACCATCAATAAAGATGGCAGTTTAACGGTTCAAGACCATGGTCGTGGGATGCCGACGGGTATGCACGCTATGGGGATTCCAACAGTTGAGGTTATCTTTACCATTCTTCATGCCGGAGGAAAATTCGGTCAGGGTGGCTACAAGACATCTGGTGGTCTCCACGGGGTGGGTTCTTCCGTTGTTAACGCTCTTTCAAGTTGGCTGGAAGTTGAAATTACCCGTGACGGGGCAATCTATAAGCAACGTTTTGAAAATGGGGGAAAACCTGTCACGACCTTGAAGAAAATCGGTACAGCACCTAAGTCTAAAACAGGTACCAAGGTTACATTTATGCCTGATGCGACGATCTTTTCTACGACAGACTTCAAGTACAATACCATTTCAGAACGTCTCAATGAGTCAGCCTTTCTCTTGAAAAATGTGACCTTGTCTTTGACAGACGAGCGAACAGATGAAGCAATTGAATTTCACTATGAGAATGGGGTGCAGGACTTTGTTTCTTATCTAAACGAAGACAAGGAAACCTTGACGCCAGTCCTTTACTTTGAAGGTGAAGACAATGGTTTTCAAGTGGAAGTTGCCCTCCAGTACAATGATGGTTTTTCAGATAACATCTTGTCCTTTGTCAATAACGTTCGCACCAAGGACGGTGGAACACATGAGACAGGACTCAAGTCTGCCATTACCAAGGTTATGAATGACTATGCGCGTAAGACGGGGCTTCTCAAGGAAAAAGATAAAAACCTTGAAGGGTCAGACTATCGTGAGGGGCTAGCAGCTGTTCTTTCTATCTTGGTTCCTGAAGAACATTTGCAGTTTGAAGGTCAGACCAAGGACAAACTAGGCAGTCCACTAGCTCGTCCGGTTGTGGATGGAATTGTGGCGGATAAGTTGACTTTCTTCCTAATGGAAAATGGAGAACTAGCTTCCAATCTCATTCGCAAGGCTATCAAGGCTCGTGATGCTCGTGAAGCGGCACGTAAGGCGCGTGATGAGAGCCGAAATGGGAAGAAAAATAAGAAAGATAAGGGCTTGTTGTCTGGGAAATTGACCCCAGCTCAGTCTAAAAATCCTGCTAAGAACGAACTCTATCTAGTCGAGGGAGATTCTGCCGGTGGATCGGCTAAACAAGGTCGTGACCGCAAGTTCCAGGCTATCTTGCCCCTTCGAGGTAAAGTTATCAATACAGCCAAGGCCAAGATGGCGGATATCCTTAAAAATGAAGAAATCAATACCATGATTTATACCATCGGTGCAGGTGTTGGAGCAGATTTCTCTATTGAAGATGCCAACTATGACAAGATTATTATCATGACCGATGCGGATACTGACGGTGCCCACATTCAAACACTTCTCTTAACCTTCTTTTACCGCTATATGCGTCCTCTTGTCGAGGCAGGTCATGTCTATATCGCCCTTCCGCCTCTTTACAAGATGTCAAAAGGTAAAGGCAAGAAGGAAGAAGTAGCTTACGCATGGACGGACGGGGAACTAGAAGAACTCCGCAAGCAGTTCGGTAAAGGAGCAACACTCCAACGCTACAAGGGGCTTGGAGAGATGAATGCCGACCAGCTCTGGGAAACAACCATGAACCCAGAAACTCGTACCCTCATCCGTGTCACAATCGAAGACCTAGCCCGCGCCGAACGCCGCGTCAATGTCCTCATGGGCGATAAGGTCGAACCACGCCGTAAGTGGATTGAGGATAATGTCAAGTTTACGTTGGAAGAAGCGACAGTGTTTTAAGTTAGTTTAAAGAGGAAATAAGAGTGAGAGTTATTGAATTATTTGCAGGTGCAGGTGGTTTGGCACTTGGAATAGAAAAAGCTGGATTCGAAGCCATTGGTTTGATTGAGTTTGATAAAGCAGCAGCGGCAACATTGAAACACAACAGACCTAGTTGGAATGTCATTCATGATGATATTGCAAATATTTCATCTCTTGATTTGGAGGAATATTTTAATATAAAAAAGGGAGAACTAGAACTGTTGAGCGGAGGTGCTCCCTGCCAAGCTTTTTCTTATGCTGGGAAACGTTTAGGTTTAGAGGATGCTCGAGGTACATTATTCTACCACTATGCAATATTTCTAAATAAACTTCAACCGAAAATGTTTGTTTTTGAAAATGTACGTGGCCTAGTTTCTCATGATCATGGAAAAACATTTCGAACTATTATGGATATTTTTTCGGATGAAGGTTACACGGTTAAATGGAAGGTTTTAAATGCCTGGGATTATGGAGTGGCTCAGAAACGTGAACGTATGATTATGGTTGGGGTTAGAAATGACTTAGCTGATATTATTTCGTTTGATTATCCAGAACCACATGAATATAAGCCAGTATTGAGAGATATATTATTAGATAGTCCGCCTAGTGTTGGTGCACAATATTCTGATTACAAGAGAAAAATTTTTGAATTAGTTCCCCCAGGTGGCTATTGGCGTGATATTCCAGAAGATATTGCAAAAGAGTATATGAAGTCAACTTGGGATATGACTGGGGGCAGGACAGGTATTTTGAGAAGAATGAGTTTAGATGAGCCATCTTTAACAGTTTTAACATCTCCTACCCAAAAACAAACAGAACGTTGCCATCCATTGGAGGCTCGTCCTTTTACAGTTCGTGAAAATGCTCGCATTCAAAGTTTTCCAGATGATTGGATATTCCAAGGGAGCATAGGAAATCAATATAAGCAAGTGGGGAATGCTGTTCCAGTTAACTTGGCTTATGAAGTGGGTATAAAAATAAAAGAAAGTTTGGAGCAACTATGACTTGGGATTTAGATTTTATTAGTGAAGAAGATTTTTTAAAACATGTTCAAGATACTATTTCGAAGTATGGTGAAAAATTGAAATCTTTTGATTTGAAACGATTTAATAAGAATATTGTAGATCCTGTAAAACTAATTTTTGATAAGTCGGTTTATCGTAGTTCTTGGGATGAAATTATTAGTAATGAAATTTTTCGCCAAAGAGATAAGTCAAATAATAATGATATTGGCTATTTCCATCAAACTATTTTCAGATATATGAGGAATTGTCGTGTCCCAGATAATGGAAAAGAAGGTGGCTGGGATGTTATATACGAGAATCCAGGAGGAATTTCTTTACCTGATGGTTCGCGTGTAAGTAGAATTTATGTTGAAATGAAAAATAAGCACAATACTATGAATTCTGCATCATCAGGGAAGACTTTTATCAAGATGCAAAATCAGTTATTGAAGGATGACGATTGTGCCTGTTTCTTGGTCGAAGCGATTTCAAAGCAATCTCAAAATATTAAATGGGAACCTAAAGTTGACGGGGAAAAAGTTGGTCACAAATTTATTCGTAGAGTTAGCCTGGATCAATTTTATTTCATGGTAACGGGTGAAAAAGATGCTTTTTATAAGATGTGTATGAATTTACCGTCAGTAGCTGAGAAGGCAGTAGAAAAAATGGGAACAGAGATCGTGCCAAATGATACTGTTTTTGAAGAAATCATTATGAAAGCAGAAGGAAATATTGAAGATGATAGTGAATTGGCAGTTGCAAGAGTGATCTATCTTCTAGGATTTTCAACTTATTTAGGTTTTGATAGAACATGATTTCATAACAAAATGGCGTTAATAAGGGGAAGATATGGTATTGGAAAATAAACTAGGCATTACAAACTCAGCCCAGCTGGCAGATGCAGAAGAAAAACTGACAAAAAAACAAGCCGCCCTGCTTTTTCAGACAGGAGACTTGTTCAAGATGGAAGTTGGGACATTTGCAGGGCTGTCCGCTATTCACTACTATCTTTTTTCTGGTATCTATGATTTCGCCGGAAAAATCCGTGATGTTAATATTGCAAAGGATAACTTTCAATTTGCCCCCCGTATTTTTTTGGAGCAATCCTTACAGTATATTGACAAACTTCCTCATGACAATTTTGATCAAGTGGTTGATAAGTATGCGGATATGAATATTGCCCATCCTTTCCGTGAGGGGAATGGACGCGCCATGCGGATTTGGTTAGATTGTATGCTTCGTCAGAAGCTGGGTAAGGTGGTAGATTGGAACGCTATTGATAAGGATGAATACCTGAATGCCATGAAGCGTAGTGCAGTATCGACTGGAGAACTCAAGTATTTACTTCTCAATAACTTGACGGATGACCTCAGTCAGACCAGTTTCTTTAAGGGAGTGGATGCTTCATACCACTACGAAGGATATAGTCTTTACCAGACAGGAGAATTATAGTATAAAACTATCCAGTAAGAAGAAGCAGACACCTAGTAATCTATAGAATGAGAAGGTACTGACATGAGAACTGAAACAGAAATGCTAGATCTGATTTTACAGACTGCCAAAACTTTACAAGTCAAAGCTGTCGCCATGTCTGGTTCACGTACAAACCAAAAGGTTCAAACAGATGAATTTCAAGACTACGATGTGGTCTATGTCGTGGACGATTTAGATAATCTGACGAGTGACCTTTCTTGACTAGACCAGTTTGGGAAACGCATTATCGAGCAAGAAGTTGGTCTTGACCATCGTCGTCTATTTCTCATGCTCTTTGAAGATGGTAACCGCATTGATTTAACTCTCTGCCCCAAAGAGAACATCAAGGAGTGGGTAGATAGCGAGTCGAAATTCATAGTTTTGGAAGATGAGAAGGACTTATTTGAGTCCTATTCTCCCAGTCCAAAGCGTCACTGGATAACCCCAGCTACTGAAACGGATTTTAAAAATTCCTGTAATGAATTTTGGTGGGTGTCAGCCTACGTTGTCAAAGGGATTTGTCGCAAGCAGGTATTCTATGCTACTGACCATCTCTATGGTATTTGCCAACAAGAACTCTTGAAAATCTTGGCTTGGCAGGTCGCAAGTGATAAGGGAACAGTAGACGTCGGCAAGAATTATAAGTATCTTTTTAACTATTTACCCACTGATAAAGAAAAGGAATTCTCAGATTTGCTTGATTTTTCAAGTATAGATAAAATTACTCAGTCTTTATTGGCTACGATGCAACTTTTCCACCAAGAAGCTCAATTTCTTGCTCAAAAAATGGGCTTTGACTACGATAAAGAAGTGGCTGAGAAGATGATTGAGTATGCTGAGGAAAGAGTGAAGAAGTTTGGGAATAACTGGAAAAATGAAAAAGCGAGAGGAGAAGACTCATGATTGAAAAAGTGGAACGCCTCATTACAGAGATTAATCGTATTCATCGAGAATATTCTAAAGATTATTTTGAAACGGGTAAGGTGGAAAAAATAAATCTCAAGCATACCTTTTCAAAAGTTCCGACTAAAGCGATTTTGTCCTACCGTCTGAATTTACATGAGTCAATTAATGATTATCTGATGAAAGCGGATGTCCAAGATATTGCCTATGTTTATCGTGTCAAAACTTCTGAGTCTATTTTAGATAAAATTACACGTTTTTCAGAGCGTCAAGAGGGCTATCCTGTGAATTCAATTCTTAATGATATTTTTGGTGCTCGTATGATTTTAAGTTCCAAAGAGATAGCTCAAGTCATGGAGAAACTAGATGATTGGCAAGAGATTTACGGACTAAAAAACTGGTATTTACGTGATAAAGATGGCTATGTCGGTATTCATATCTATTTTAAAAATAAAAGTAATTTTTATTACCCATGGGAACTCCAACTTTGGGATAAGAAAGATGTAGATAGTAATATCGCCAGCCATATCAAGTATAAACGAGGATTTGTGGAGTAGACATCTCAAGTGGAAATGACGATACAGGAATTGGATGAAATTCACTTACTCTATATTTTTTCTTTTTCCATAGTATTTACTCTACATTCTTCGAAAGGAGTTGAACACGCCCTAAATGCTATGTGAAAATTCCTTAATACTAATCGAATCAATAAATTTTAAACACTTTAAACTACAGAAAGGGTCGTTTGGTTATTTGTAGTAACTGAACACGGGACTAATTTTATTCGGAAAAAAGTCAAATCGTCTTGACTTCATTGAGCCCTACATCGATTTTCTATTTTTCTACAGACATTTTTGGCAAGTCAAATCGTCCCTTTGTATCTTAACTAACCCCCTTTTCTGTAAAAACCTATTCTATATTCTTTGAAAGGAGTTGAACACGCCCTAAATGATGCGTGAAAAAGATAAATTCTCTGGTGAGCTTGCTTACTTCAAGAATTTTCTATTTTCACTTGGTATTTTACGGGCTCTGTATCCTATATGTCTAACATTCAAAACATGTCCCTAGAGGACATCATGGGAGAGCGCTTTGGTCGCTACTCCAAGTACATTATTCAAGACCGGGCTTTGCCAGATATTCGTGATGGCTTGAAGCCGGTTCAGCGTCGTATTCTTTATTCGATGAATAAAGATGGAAATACTTTTGACAAGAGCTATCGTAAGTCGGCCAAGTCTGTCGGGAATATCATGGGGAATTTCCACCCACACGGTGACAGTTCCATCTATGATGCCATGGTTCGTATGTCACAGGACTGGAAAAATCGTGAGATTTTGGTCGAAATGCACGGTAACAACGGTTCTATGGACGGAGATCCGCCTGCGGCTATGCGTTATACTGAGGCGCGTTTGTCTGAAATTGCTGGCTACCTTCTTCAAGATATCGATAAAAAGACTGTTCCTTTTGCTTGGAACTTTGACGATACCGAGAAAGAGCCGACAGTCTTGCCAGCAGCCTTTCCAAACCTCTTGGTCAATGGTTCGACTGGGATTTCGGCTGGTTATGCCACAGACATTCCTCCCCATAATTTAGCTGAGGTCATAGATGCTGCAGTTTACATGATTGACCACCCAACTGCAAAGATTGATAAACTCATGGAATTCTTGCCTGGACCAGACTTCCCTACAGGGGCTATTATTCAGGGTCGTGATGAAATCAAGAAAGCTTATGAAACTGGGAAAGGGCGCGTGGTTGTTCGTTCCAAGACTGAAATTGAAAAGCTAAAAGGTGGTAAGGAACAAATCGTTATTACTGAGATTCCTTATGAAATCAATAAGGCCAATCTAGTCAAGAAAATCGATGATGTTCGTGTTAATAACAAGGTAGCTGGGATTGCTGAGGTTCGTGATGAGTCTGACCGTGATGGTCTTCGTATCGCTATCGAACTTAAGAAAGACGCTAATACTGAGCTTGTTCTCAACTACCTATTTAAGTACACCGACCTACAAATCAACTACAACTTTAATATGGTGGCGATTGACAATTTCACACCTCGTCAGGTTGGGATTGTTCCAATCCTGTCTAGCTACATCGCCCACCGTCGTGAAGTGATTTTGGCGCGTTCACGCTTTGACAAAGAAAAGGCTGAGAAACGTCTCCATATCGTCGAAGGTTTGATTCGTGTGATTTCGATTTTGGATGAAGTCATTGCTCTTATCCGTGCTTCTGAGAATAAGGCGGACGCCAAGGAAAACCTCAAAGTTAGCTATGATTTTACGGAAGAACAGGCTGAGGCTATCGTAACTTTGCAACTGTACCGTTTGACCAATACCGATGTGGTTGTCTTGCAGGAAGAAGAAGCAGAGCTTCGTGAGAAGATTGCTATGCTGGCGGCTATTATCGGTGATGAAAGGACTATGTACAATCTCATGAAGAAAGAACTTCGTGAGGTCAAGAAGAAATTTGCAACTCCTCGTTTGAGTTCTTTAGAAGACACTGCGAAAGCAATTGAGATTGATACAGCTAGTCTTATCGCTGAGGAAGATACCTACGTCAGCGTGACCAAGGCAGGTTACATCAAGCGTACTAGTCCACGTTCCTTTGCAGCCTCCACTCTGGAAGAAATTGGCAAGCGTGATGATGACCGTTTGATCTTTGTACAAGCTGTCAAGACAACCCAGCATCTTTTGATGTTCACAAGTTTTGGAAATGTCATCTATCGACCAATTCATGAATTAGCAGATATTCGCTGGAAGGACATCGGAGAGCATCTGAGCCAGACCATTACAAACTTTGAAACTAACGAAGAAATCCTTTATGTTGAAGTAGTAGATCAGTTTGATGATGCGACAACTTACTTTGCTGCAACTCGTCTCGGTCAAATCAAGCGTGTAGAACGAAAAGAATTCACCCCATGGCGGACCTACAAGTCTAAGTCTGTTAAGTATGCTAAGCTTAAAGATGAGACAGACCAGATTGTGGCAGTAGCTCCGATTAAACTGGATGATGTTCTCTTGATTAGCCAAAACGGTTATGCTCTGCGCTTCAATATCGAAGAGGTTCCTGTTGTCGGTGCCAAGGCTGCAGGTGTCAAGGCTATGAACTTGAAAGAAGATGATGTTCTCCAATCCGCCTTTATCTGTAACACCCCGTCCTTCTATCTCTTGACCCAACGTGGAAGTTTAAAACGTGTTTCTATTGAGGAAATTCCAGCAACCAGCCGTGCCAAACGCGGACTACAAGTCTTGCGTGAGTTGAAAAACAAACCGCACCGTGTCTTCTTGGCAGGAGCAGTTGCAGAACAAGGCTTCGTTGGTGACCTCTTTAGTACAGAAGTGGACGTGAACGACCAAATTCTACTTGTTCAATCCAATAAAGGAACAATCTATGAAAGCCGATTGCAAGACTTGAGTCTGTCAGAACGCACAAGTAACGGTAGCTTCATCTCTGACACGATTTCTGATGAAGAAGTTTTTGACGCTTATCTTAAAGAAGTATTTACTGAAACTAAATAAGTGAAATGAAGAATCAGTTCTAAGAGCTGGTTCTTTTTATTGAAGAAATTTTCTGAAAATTACAAAATATACTTGCTATTTTAGAAAAATAGTGTAGAATATAAGAAATAGGTTTTTAGAATAAGGAGTGGAATATGACAGTAACGATTGATTGGGAAAACCTTGGTTTCTCCTATATGAAATTACCTTATCGCTATATTGCTCATTTTAAAAATGGACAATGGAATCAAGGAGAGCTTACAGAGGATGCAACTTTGCATATTTCAGAGTCTTCTCCAAGTCTCCACTATGGACAACAAGCATTTGAAGGTTTGAAAGCTTATCGTACTAAGGATGGCAGTGTTCAACTGTTCCGTCCTGATGAAAATGCCAAACGCCTGCAACGTACATGTGACCGTCTCTTGATGCCACAAGTTCCGACAGACATGTTTGTAGAAGCTTGTAAAGCAGTTGTCCGTGCGAATGAAGAATACGTACCACCATACGGAACAGGTGGGACCCTCTATCTTCGTCCTCTTTTGATTGGTGTCGGAGATATTATCGGGGTAAAACCAGCAGAGGAGTATATTTTTACTATCTTTGCTATGCCAGTTGGAAATTACTTTAAGGGTGGTTTGGTCCCTACCAACTTCTTGATTCAGGATGAATACGACCGTGCTGCTCCAAATGGTACAGGTGCGGCAAAGGTTGGTGGAAACTATGCTGCAAGTCTCTTACCAGGAAAAATGGCCAAGTCACGTCATTTCTCAGATGTTATCTATCTGGACCCATCAACTCATACAAAGATTGAAGAAGTCGGATCAGCTAACTTCTTTGGAATTACAGCTGATAATGAATTTGTAACACCATTGAGTCCATCTATCTTGCCATCTATTACCAAGTATTCCTTGCTTTATTTGGCAGAACACCGCTTGGGCTTAACTCCTATTGAAGGAGATGTCCCAATTGATAACCTGGATTGCTTTGTAGAGGCTGGTGCCTGTGGTACAGCAGCGGTTATTTCTCCAATTGGAGGTATTCAACACGGTAATGATTTCCATGTTTTCTATAGTGAAACAGAAGTTGGCCCTGTGACTCGTAAACTCTATGATGAATTGACTGGTATTCAGTTTGGTGATATTCCAGCGCCAGAAGGTTGGATTGTAAAAGTAGATTAAAAATATATTAAAGGATATTTTTATGAAATCGAAAAAGTGGATTTTAACAACAGGACTTATCCTAAGCACAACAGCTCTTTTAGCAGCCTGTGGAAAAGCTGATAAAGAAGCAGATGCTCCGACAACATTTTCTTATGTCTATGCAGTGGATCCAGCATCCTTGGACTACAGCATAGCAACGCGTACATCCACAACAGATATTATCGGGAATGTCGTTGATGGTTTGATGGAAAATGATAAATATGGTAATGTTATTCCTTCTTTGGCTGAGGATTGGTCTGTCTCAAAAGATGGATTGACTTATACCTATAAACTTCGTAAAGGAGTGAAATGGTACACATCAGAAGGCGAAGAATACGCAGAAGTAACAGCCCATGACTTTGTGACAGGACTAAAACACGTGGCTGATGGTAAGTCAGACGGTGTCTCTCTCATCCAAAATTCAATCAAAGGCTTGGACGCCTATATGACTGGTGAAACCAATGATTTCTCTACAGTTGGTGTTAAAGCTTTGGATGACTACACAGTTGAGTATACATTGAATGCGCCAGAAAGTTTCTGGAATTCAAAAGTTACAACAGCGACGATGTTACCTGTAAATGAAGAGTTTTTAAAGGCATCTGGAAAGAATTACGGAGAGGTTGGCCCAGCAGGTATTCTCTACAATGGCCCTTATTTCTTAAAAACATTGACTTCTAAATCGTTGATTGAATATGAAAAAAATCCAAATTACTGGGATAAAGAAAATGTTAAAATTGAGAAGATTAAATTGACCTACTACGATGGTTCAGATCAGGAGTCTTTGATCCGTAGCTTCTCCTCTGGTGCTTATACGACAGCCCGTCTCTTCCCAAGCAGCTCAAACTTTGCTTCAACTTTGGAACAATACGGAGATAAAATCACTTATAGCCCACAGGACTCAAGTAGTTATTACTTCACCTTTAACGTAAATCGTCAGTCATACAATAAAACTGCGAAAACAAGTGAGGAGCAAAAGACTTCTACAAAAGAAGCTATGCTCAATAAGGATTTCCGTCAGGCTATCAACTTTGCCTTCAACCGTCATTCGTATGCTGCCCAGCTAAACGGTGAAGATGGTGCGGACAAGATTATTCGTAATAGCCTTGTTCCAGATAACTTCGTACAAGCAGGTGGTAAGAACTTTGGTCAAATCGCTCAAGCAGAGTTGGTGAACTATGGTGATCAATGGAAAGGTATTGAGCTAGTTGACGGTAAGGATTCTATCTACAACCCTGACAAGGCTAAAGCTACGTTCGAAAAAGCTAAGAAAGACTTGGAATCTAAAGGAGTAACCTTCCCAATTCACTTGGATGTCCCGGTTGAACAAACAGATACTATCGCCGTTCAACAAAGTAACTCTTTCAAACAGTCTATTGAATCAACTCTTGGTGCTGAAAATGTTGTCATCGATGTACTTCAAATGACAGATAATGAAAAAGAAACGATTACATCACAAGCGCGTGTTCCTTCTCAAAAAGACTATGATTTGAACAGTACAGGATGGGCTCCAAGCTATCAAGATCCAGCGTCTTACTTGAATATTATGGATCCAAAATCTGGTTCTGCCATGAAACACCTTGGTATTACGAAAGGAAAAGATAAGGATGTTGTCGCGAAACTTGGTTTGGATCAATATAAGAAGTTGTTAGAAGATGCTGTTTCTGAGACCACTGACCTAGAGAAGAGATATGAAAAATATGCCAAAGCTCAAGCTTGGTTGACAGATAGTTCATTATTGATGCCAACAGCTTCATCTGGTGGTTCTCCAGTTGTAAGTAACGTAGTACCATTCTCAAAACCATATTCACAAGTTGGTATTAAGGGGGATCCATATATCTTTAAAGGAATGAAATTGCAAAAAGATATTGTTACAACAAAAGAATATGACGAAGCTCTTAAAAAATGGCAAAAAGAAAAATTGGAATCCAATAGCAAATACCAAAAAGAACTAGAAAAGCATATTAAATAAGGAATGGTATTGCTCTTGATAAAATTTTAAAAATACTGTCATTTTAGATATAAAGGAGTTTGATATGGAGTGGATTAGATTAATAGGAATAGCAATCATTGTTGTGGGTTTTATTTTAAAATTTGATACAATTGCAACAGTAGTCTTAGCTGGTTTGGTTACAGCTTTAGTTTCAGGTGTTTCTCTCGTTGAATTTTTGGAGATTTTGGGAAAAGAATTTAGCAATCAGCGAGTGCTCACGATTTTTATGGTTACCTTGCCTCTTGTGGGACTGTCAGAAACCTTTGGACTCAAGCAACGATCAATTGATTTGATTCGAAAGATTAAAGGTCTGACAGTTGGAAACTTCTATACAGTTTATTTCTTTATTCGAGAGTTAGCTGGTTTCTTTTCAATTCGTCTAGGAGGACACCCTCAGTTTGTCAGACCTTTGGTTCAACCTATGGGAGAAGCAGCAGCAGAGTCTCAATTAGGTAGAAAGTTAACAGAGGTTGAAGATGAGGCAATAAAAGCGCGTGCGGCTGCGAATGAAAATTTTGGAAATTTCTTTGCTCAAAATACGTTTGTAGGTGCTGGGGGAGTCCTCTTGATAGGGGGAACATTAGATCAGTTAGGCTATGAAAGCAATTATGCAGGGATTGCTTCTGCATCTATTATTGTTGCTGTTATAACACTTATTGTAGTGGGGATTTACAATTATTTATTTGATAAAAAATTGACATCAGAAAAGACTAGGGGAGGAGAACAAAAATGACAGAGTTGGCAAAGCAACTATTAGAGTTGACCTATATTGTGATTGGTTGTCAATTTCTCCACACAGCCTATTGTAGTTATAAAGATAAAACAAACCCAGTTCGATTTGGAACATCTGCATTTTGGACTCTATTGTCTATTACGTTTATAGGTGGTTCCTATATGCCAAATATGAGTATTGGTATTATTGTAATCCTATTATCGCTGTTAACATTGTTTAAGCAAGTCCGTATCGGAACCTTGCCATCCTTGGATGAAATGAAAGCCAATATTGAATCTAATAGATTGAAAAATAAAATTTTTATTCCAGTTATGCTGATGGCAATACTTGCGTTGGTCTTAGCGCAAATGATTCCAGAATTTAGCAAGATTTCGATTAGCCTTGCCGCCTTGTTTGCTACAATTTCTGTTCTTGTGATTACCAATAGTCACCCTAAGAGTCTGTTATCAGAAAATAATCGAATGACTCAGCAAGTTTCAACAAGTGGGATTGTTCCCCAATTATTAGGGGCTTTGGGGGCTATTTTTACTGTAGCAGGTGTTGGTGATGTTATCTCTCATCTGATTAGCGGTATTGTTCCTTCAGATAGTCGCTTTATAGGAGTTTTGGCCTATGTTCTTGGAATGGTTCTATTCACAATGATTATGGGAAATGCTTTTGCAGCATTCACCGTTATTACAGCAGGTGTTGGAGTTCCCTTTGTATTTGCTCTGGGAGCTAATCCAATTGTGGCTGGTGCTCTTGCCATGACAGCAGGTTATTGTGGGACCTTATTGACCCCAATGGCTGCTAATTTTAACGCTCTACCAGCAGCCTTGATGGATATGAAAGATCAGAATGGCGTTATAAAGGCTCAAGCAGGTGTTGCTCTAGTAATGATTGTTATTCACATATTCTTAATGTACTTTCTCGCATTTTAGTAAAGGAAAATAAAATGAAAATATTGGTTACAGGTTTTAATCCTTTTGGAGGTGAAAAGATTAATCCAGCTTTGGAAGCTGTAAAATTATTACCATCTGAGATTAATGGGGCCGAAGTTCGCTGGGTAGAAATTCCAACGGTTTTTTATAAGTCGTCAGAAGTTTTAGAGGCAGAAATATTACGATATCAACCAGATGCTGTACTTTGTATTGGACAAGCAGGCGGCAGGACCGGCTTAACACCTGAACGAGTGGCTATTAATCAAGATGATGCTCGCATACCTGATAACGAAGGCAATCAACCAATTGATACACCGATTCGTATTGATGGAGCATCGGCCTATTTTAGTAGTTTACCTATCAAAGCGATGGTACAAGCTATTAAAAAACAGGGACTTCCAGCAGTTGTGTCCAATAGTGCAGGAACCTTTGTTTGCAATCATTTGATGTACCAAGCTCTTTATTTAGTGGATAAAAAATTCCCTAATATGAGAGCAGGTTTCATGCATATTCCATATATGATGGAACAAGTAGTAAATAAGCCGAATACTGCAGGAATGAATCTATGCGATATTGTAAGAGGCATAGAGGTAGCTATTGAAGCTATTGTAGACTACAAAGATAAGGATTTGCAGTTAGTAGGTGGTGAGACTCACTGATAACCTAAAAAGGATAGTCAATTATGCTTGTTTACTAACTATTAGCTATGCTAAATCGATTGAGGTTGTTTACATAAAACTCTATATCAGACAAGCCTGATATAGAGTTTTTTCTTGCTAGTTTTAGGATTTTCTTGTACAATAGAAAAAGTGAAGAGAGGTATGAAATGAGTAAGAAAGATAAAAAAATCGAAATTCAAGTAGCAGATGCCAAAGTTAATGTAGGAAAAGACAGTTTTGAAGGCTATACCTTGATCATTGGTAAAAAAGTTATCGGAGAAATTGCCGAATTAGAGGGACAATTTGCCATCATAAAGAATGGGAATGTCGATAGTTTTTATAAAAAATTGGAAAAAGCTGTGGAAATTTTGATTGAAAATTATAATTTAGCAAAATAAGTCTTGTTTTTTTGAAATTTTCATGATATAATAGTCAATGTTGATTGTAGGAGAGATAGCGAAGAGGCTAAACGCGGCGGACTGTAAATCCGCTCCTTCGGGTTCGGGGGTTCGAATCCCTCTCTCTCCATTTCATCAATGGGGTATAGCCAAGCGGTAAGGCAAGGGACTTTGACTCCCTCATGCGTTGGTTCGAATCCAGCTACCCCAGTTCTTAGGTAATAATCAAGATAAAAAGCAAAATATCTTAGGGTATTTTATTTTTATAATTGAAAGACGTGAACGATATGAACATGTCCTTGCGAGTGCTTAGGAAAAAAATTATAAGTATGTCAAGTTTAAGAAAAAACTTGATTGTTGGAGGATTTTTTAGATGAACGAATTTGAAGATTTGCTAAATAGCGTTAGCCAAGTTGAGACTGGTGATGTTGTTAGTGCTGAAGTATTGACAGTTGATGCGACTCAAGCTAACGTTGCAATCTCTGGAACTGGTGTTGAAGGTGTCTTGACTCTTCGCGAATTGACAAACGATCGCGATGCAGATATCAATGACTTTGTTAAAGTAGGAGAAGTATTGGATGTTCTTGTACTTCGTCAAGTAGTTGGTAAAGATACTGATACAGTTACATACCTTGTATCTAAAAAACGCCTTGAAGCTCGCAAAGCATGGGACAAACTTGTTGGTCGCGAAGAAGAAGTTGTTACTGTTAAAGGAACTCGTGCCGTTAAAGGTGGACTTTCAGTAGAATTTGAAGGTGTTCGTGGATTTATCCCAGCTTCAATGTTGGATACTCGTTTCGTACGTAACACTGAGCGTTTTGTAGGTCAAGAATTTGACGCTAAAATCAAAGAAGTTGATGCTAAAGAAAACCGCTTCATCCTTTCACGTCGTGAAGTTGTTGAAGCAGCTACAGCAGCAGCTCGCGCTGAAGTATTTGGTAAATTTGCTGTTGGTGATGTTGTAACTGGTAAAGTTGCTCGTATCACAAGTTTCGGTGCTTTCATCGACCTTGGTGGTGTTGACGGATTGGTTCACTTGACTGAATTGTCACATGAACGTAACGTTTCACCAAAATCAGTTGTAACTGTTGGTGAAGAAATTGAAGTGAAAATCCTTGATCTTAACGAAGAAGAAGGACGTGTATCACTTTCACTTAAAGCAACAGTACCAGGACCATGGGATGGTGTTGAGCAAAAATTGGCTAAAGGTGATGTAGTAGAAGGAACAGTTAAACGTTTGACTGACTTCGGTGCATTTGTTGAAGTATTGCCAGGTATCGATGGACTTGTTCACGTATCACAAATTTCACACAAACGTATTGAAAATCCAAAAGAAGCTCTTAAAGTTGGTCAAGAAGTTCAAGTTAAAGTTCTTGAAGTTAACGCAGATGCAGAGCGTGTATCACTTTCTATTAAAGCTCTTGAAGAACGTCCAGCTCAAGAAGAAGGACAAAAAGAAGAAAAACGTGCTGCTCGTCCACGTCGTCCAAGACGTCAAGAGAAGCGTGATTTCGAACTTCCAGAAACACAAACAGGATTTTCAATGGCTGATTTGTTTGGTGATATCGAACTTTAATCAAATTGAAAATTCACAAAATCCTTTGTTTACTAAACAAGGGATTTTTTCTTTTGTCTCTGCTCTTTTTTTGATATAATAGTTCTATGTTAAAATCAGAAAAACAATCACGTTATCAAATGTTAAATGAAGAATTGTCCTTCCTTTTGGAAGGCGAAACTAATGTTTTGGCTAATCTTTCCAACGCCAGTGCTCTCATAAAATCACGCTTTCCTGATACTGTATTTGCAGGTTTTTATTTGTTCGATGGAAAGGAATTGGTTTTAGGTCCCTTCCAAGGAGGTGTTTCCTGTATCCGTATTGCACTAGGCAAGGGCGTTTGTGGTGAGGCAGCTCACTTTCAGGAAACTGTTATTGTTGGAGATGTGACGACCTATCCCAACTATATTTCTTGTGACAGTCTAGCTAAAAGTGAAATTGTGGTACCGATGATGAAGAATGGTCAGTTACTTGGGGTTCTGGATTTGGATTCTTCAGAGATTGAGGATTACGATGCAACGGATCGAGATTATTTGGAACAATTTGTCGCGATTTTGCTTGAAAAGACAGAATGGGACTTTACAATGTTTGGGGAAAAATCTTAATGTATCAAGCACTTTATCGAAAATATAGAAGTCAAAACTTCTCCCAGTTGGTTGGTCAAGAAGTTGTGGCTAAGACTCTTAAACAAGCAGTGGAGCAAGAGAAAATAAGTCATGCTTATCTTTTTTCTGGTCCACGGGGAACGGGAAAAACCAGTGTAGCCAAGATCTTTGCCAAGGCTATGAACTGCCCAAATCAAGTGGGTGGTGAACCTTGTAATAACTGCTATATTTGTCAGGCAGTGACGGACGGTAGTTTAGAAGATGTCATCGAAATGGATGCGGCCTCTAATAATGGGGTGGATGAAATTCGCGAAATTCGTGATAAATCTACCTACGCCCCTAGCCTTGCTCGTTATAAGGTTTATATCATAGATGAGGTTCACATGCTGTCTACAGGGGCTTTTAATGCCCTCCTAAAGACGCTGGAAGAGCCAACACAGAATGTAGTTTTTATTTTAGCCACTACTGAATTGCACAAGATACCTGCCACTATTTTATCGCGTGTCCAACGTTTTGAATTTAAATCGATTAAGACACAGGATATTAAGGAACATATCCACTATATTTTAGAAAAAGAAAATATCAGTTCTGAACCAGAGGCTGTGGAAATCATTGCCAGACGAGCTGAAGGTGGAATGCGAGACGCCTTGTCAATTTTGGATCAAGCCCTGAGTTTGACACAGGGAAATGAATTGACGACTGCTATCTCTGAAGAAATTACTGGCACCATTAGTCTATCAGCCTTGGATGATTATGTGGCCGCCTTATCTCAACAGGATGTTCCCAAGGCTTTGTCTTGCTTGAATCTTCTCTTTGACAATGGTAAGAGCATGACTCGTTTTGTGACCGACCTTTTGCACTATTTAAGAGACTTGTTAATTGTTCAAACAGGGGGAGAAAACACTCATCATAGTCCAGTCTTTGTAGAAAATTTGGCACTTCCTCAAGAAAATCTGTTTGAAATGATTCGCTTAGCAACAGTGAGTTTAGCAGATATTAAGTCTAGTTTACAGCCCAAGATTTATGCTGAAATGATGACCATTCGTTTAGCGGAAATCAAGCCCGAACCAGCTCTTTCTGGTGCAGTTGAACATGAAATTTCTGCACTGAGACAGGAAGTGACACGTCTCAAACAAGAACTCGCTAATGTGGGAACTGTGCCCAAGCCAACAAGCCCAGTAACTCCCCGCCCAGCAGTAGGTAAGACAGTCTATCGTGTGGATCGCAATAAAGTTCAATCTATCTTACAAGAGGCCGTTGAAAATCCTGATTTAGCACGTCAAAATCTGATTCGCTTGCAGAATGCCTGGGGAGAGGTAATTGAAAGTCTAGGTGGGCCGGACAAGGCTCTGCTAGTTGGTTCTCAACCGGTTGCGGCTAATGAACACCATGCTATTCTTGCTTTTGAGTCTAACTTTAATGCCGGTCAAACCATGAAACGGGATAATCTCAATACTATGTTTGGCAACATCCTCAGTCAAGCAGCAGGTTTTTCACCTGAGATTTTAGCTATTTCCATGGAGGAATGGAAAGAAGTTCGCGCAGCCTTTTCAGCCAAAGCCAAATCTTCTCAAACTGAAAAAGAAGCAGAAGAAAGCCTGATTCCAGAAGGATTTGAATTTTTGGCTGATAAAGTGAAGGTAGAGGAAGACTAAAGAAAGATTTCATGATACAATAAGTTTATGAATAAACAACAATTTATTATTATGGCGCTGTTTACAGCTGCTGAGACCTATTTTTTCAATGAAGCCTGGATGACTGGTCGCTATATTATGGCAGCCTTTTGGGCCATTTTGCTCTTTAGAAATTTCCGAGTTAGTTACTTGATGGGCAAGATTGTAGATGTCATTGACCAGCATTTAAAAGGAAAAGACTAGCCCTCAGCTTCCAGACAAAATCAAAGCCTTTTAGGCTTTTTTTTGTTATACTAGAAAAGTATATTTATAGACCTTTTATACTCTTCGAAAATCTCTTCAAACCACGTCAGCTTTATCTGCAACCTCAAAGCGGTGCTTTGAGCAACCTGCG
>NZ_VMNC01000120.1:0-13221 GCF_013277505.1 Streptococcus sp. k-378
CAGTTTATTCAGAAGAATAGACAATTGGAGATTCGAGTGCAATCACAAAAGAAGTCCAATGGTCTTGATGTTGGGAAGGCTGATTAAAGAATAATGGAATAGAATTAGTCTCTAGTATATTCGCTTTTATTATTCATTAAAAATTGTAGGGGCAAGTTTGAAAAAATAAAAGTTAGTTGATTGATTACTTCTCTAAATTTTGGGCACACTAAAAAGAGGTCTTGATACCCAACCTTTAAAATTAAAGCACCTTGAATCCGTGCTGTTGTGCAAAACGAACGGCATCTTGGACAGACATTGTCTTATCTGAATTTCTTATTTCTGTAAGACCTTGTAATCTTGGATTATAACTCTCCTGTTTTAAAAGTACGTGGTAGATGGCAACCAATAATCTGCGACAGATAGCGATGATAGCTTTTCGATGCCATATAAATAATTTTTAACATGAGGGGGCTCCCTTCATAAAATTTGAGTCTGCCTATCCCTTGACTATTCTTTCCTTTCACAAACGAGTCGCTTATTCAATTATAAGTTTACGTGCTCTTAGTCACAGTTCTTGTGCTTGATGGAAAGAATGACACCTATAAAAATGCGAGGTAGTGGCTGTACCACTCACTTATTCACCTCCCCGTGATTTGTAGTAGTGATAGGCTTTCTCACTGTTATTATAAAACAAAGAGCACAACACTTTTTCATTCTGTGTTGTGCCTTGAGTGAAACGAAAGGAATGAATTATAAAAATGAAGAAAACATTTTATCGCAAATTCGGTATTTCAATTATTGCTAGTACTTTATTAGCTAGTCAGCTACCGACAGTATCTGCGTTGACTGTTATTTCAAGTACAGGCGAGGAGTATGAGGTAAGTGAAACATTACAAGAGGATCCAGGAACTAATAATTTTTCACTTCCCGATGTTTCACCGACTTATGGTCAATATTATACAAATCAGTCAGAAGTCATTATTGGCAAAAATGATTTAGTTAAGGTAAAAAATACTTTACAATATCCTTACTCTACATCAGCTTATGTAAAAGCAACATTCAAATTTAAAAATGCCGATTCAGTAGAAATAGGTACAGGTAGAGGAAGTGCTTCCTTTATCAAAGACAATGTTTTGATTACAGCAGCTCATGTCGTTTATGACCGTGAATCCAAAACAGAAGCGACTGAAGTAGAGATTATGCCTGCGGCTACTCCAGATAGTAATCCATTTGGTGAAATAAAAGTCAAAGAAGTTCGTTATTTAAAAGAATTTCGAAATACTGATCCAGATGAGCTTACTACCTATGACTTAGCAGTTTTAATTTTGGAAGAACCGATTGGCGCTCAATTGGGGACGTTAGGACTTCCAAATAATTTAGAAAATACTAAAAATCTAGATGTAACAGTTACGGGATATTCTGCTGTTAATAAGGATATTAAGCAGATGTATACTGATACAAAAACGATACTTCAAGATACAAATGATTTTTTATTCTATCAAGTAGATACTTTGCGTGGTGCAAGCGGTTCAGCAGTATATGATTCTACCAATAGGGTTGTCGGAGTTCATACCAATGGGAGTGAGGCAGAACAAATGAATTATGCTGTCAAGTTAAATGAGAAGGCTCTATCTTTCATCTACTCTGTTATTCGAGGGCATTCTATTGATGGTTGGAAATTGATTGGTGGTACTTGGTACTATTATAAGAACAGTACGAAACAAACAGGTTGGCAAAAGATAAATGACACTTGGTACTATCTAGACGCCTCCGGTAAGATGCTCACAGATTGGCAAAAAGTAAATGGGAAATGGTATTATCTTGAAACCTCTGGTTCAATGTCCACAGGTTGGAAATATGTACGAGGCAGATGGTATTACTTAGATAATAAAAATGGAGACATGAAAACCGGTTGGATAAAAGTGGGAGGAAATTGGTATTATCTCAATTCAAGTGGAGCAATGGTTACAGGTAGCCAAACTATTGATGGTAAAGTTTATAATTTCGCTTCATCTGGTGAATGGATTTAATATTGGAGGTATATATAAATGAAACTTTTGAAAAAAACTATGCAAGCTGGACTAACAGTAATTTTCTTTGGTTTGCTAGGGACCAGTACAGTATTTGCAGATGATTCTGAAGGATGGCAGTTTGTCCAAGAAAACGGTAGAACCTATTACAAAAAGGGGAACCTCAAAGAAACCTACTGGCGAGTGATTGATGGTAAGTACTATTATTTTGATTCTCTATCTGGAGAGATGGTTGTCGGCTGGCAATATATCCCGTTTCCATCTAAAGGTAGTACAATTGGTCCTTACCCAAATGGTATCAGATTAGAAGGTTTTCCAAAGTCAGAGTGGTACTATTTTGACGAAAATGGAGTGCTACAAGAGTTTGTTGGTTGGCAAGAATTAGAGCTAAAATATTCCTTAACCGTTGGGAAAAAACATGGTGAAGGCTGGGAAGGTCCCGAAGTTCTTAAATTAGCATACTACTACTTTGATCAAGATCATTATTTAAAGACAGGTTGGCTTTATGATCAATCTAACTGGTATTACCTAGCAAAAACAGGAAATTCTGGGAATAAGAATCTTGGTGGTGAAAGACGTGTAGGTTGGATAAATGATGATTCAGCTTGGTACTATCTAGATTCAGAAACTGGTATCATGCAAACTGGTTGGAAGCAAATTGGCAATAAGTGGTACTACCTCCGTTCATCAGGTGCAATGGCAACAGGTTGGGCTTATGTTGGTAATAACTGGTACTATCTTCGTTCATCAGGTGCAATGTCCACAGGTTGGGTGAAAGATGGTTCAATATGGTACTATCTAAATGCAAGTAATGGAGATATGAAAACAGGCTGGTTCCAAATCAATGGTAAATGGTATTATGCCTATGGTTCAGGTGCTCTAGCTGTTAATACCATAGTAGATGGTTACTACGTAAACTATAATGGTGAGTGGGTTAAGTAACGAATGCTAATCGTAACTGTAGTTGATACTTAACTTATTAAAAAGAGCTTTTTTCTACCATTTGTCAACTCTATCAATTTTTAAGAATTAAATGAGTGAAGACAGTAGCTATTCAGTATGTTTATCTACTGTAGTAGGTTGAAGAAAAACCAAGAATGAGAAAGGACGAAGTTAGTCCTTTCTTTTTTATGTGACTATACTTTCTATTCAAATGAGCTTTTAACCGATTGATTGAGCCAATCAACTCTTAAAACCAAAGAGCAATTTCTCGCTTAGCTGACTCTTCTGAATCTGAACCATGTACAACATTTTGGATAGTCTCATTTTCTCCAGCAGCTTTTGCAAAATCAACTCGAATAGTTCCTGGTAAAGCTTCTTCTGGATCAGTTGCACCCATCATGGTCCGCCAAGTTTCGATTACTTTGGGATCAGAAATGATACCTACAAGAACCGGTCCTGAAGTCATAAATTCACGAATCGGTGGGTAAAAATTTGACCAACCAAGTCCTGATAGTGCTGGTCAATTAACTCTTCTGAAAGCTGTGTACGCAACTCCAATTTTTCAATTGTAAATCCACGTTGTTCGATACGTTTCAACACTTCACCCACTAGTCCTCTTTTTACACCATCTGGTTTAATGATAAAAAATGTTTGTTCCATACCTGTCTCCTTTGTCAGCTTCTTTCTTTTATTTTACCACATTCCATGGAAAAATGGAGAAAGTTTTCAGAAAACAGAAAGAGAACCCGAAGGCTCTCTCATCTGCTTTTATTCTACTGTTTCTTCCACAGTTTCAACGGCAGTATCCACAACTACTTCTGTTGTTTCTTCATTCCCTTCTTCCTCTACTGGAGGATTAAGGTATTCTTCTTCGTTGATAGCATGTGGTTCCAGGTTACGGTAACGAGCCATACCAGTACCTGCTGGGATAATCTTACCGATGATAACATTTTCCTTAAGTCCAAGGAGATGGTCTTTCTTACCACGGATAGCTGCGTCAGTAAGGACACGAGTTGTTTCCTGGAAGGAAGCCGCTGACAAGAAACTATTTGTTTCAAGTGAGGCTTTGGTAATTCCCATAAGAACTGGGCGACCTGTCGCTGGAACTCCACCTGAGATAAGAACATCTTTGTTAGCATCTGTAAAGTCATTGATATCCATGAGGGTACCCATGAGAAGATCTGTGTCACCTGGATCCATGACACGAACTTTACGGATCATTTGACGAACCATTACCTCGATGTGTTTGTCACCGATTTCTACCCCTTGGCTACGGTAAACTTTTTGTACTTCACCGAGAAGGTAAGTTTCAACTGACAAGACATCACGGACTGCAAGGAGACGTTTTGGTTGGATAGAACCTTCTGTAAGAGCAGCACCACGCGCTACTTGGTCACCAACTTCAACACGCATACGAGCTGTAAATGGAACGACGTACTCACCTTCACCAGTTTCGCCCTTAACAAAGACTTTCTTGGTACGAGTTGATGCATCTTCTTCGATAGCGGTAACTTGTCCTTTAACCTCTGTGATAACCGCTTCCCCTTTAGGATTGCGGGCTTCAAAGATTTCTTGGACACGAGGAAGACCCTGAGTGATATCGGTATTTGAGGCAACCCCACCCGTGTGGAAGGTACGCATTGTAAGCTGTGTACCAGGTTCCCCGATAGATTGGGCAGCGATTGTACCAACTGCTTCACCAACTTCAACCGCATCACCAGTCGCCAAGTTGATACCGTAACAGTGACGGCAGACACCGTGACGAGTATTACATGTAAATACGGAACGGATAGTCACTTCTTCCACACCAGCATTAACAATTTCACGCGCCTTGTCTTCTGTGATCAATTCATTTGGACCAATGATCACTGCACCAGTTTCTGGATGTTTAACAGTTTTCTTAGTGTAACGACCATTGAGACGCTCTTCGAGAGACTCGATCATCTCTTTTCCTTCTGCGATAGAGCGGATCAAGAGACCACGGTCAGTTCCACAGTCGTCCTCACGGATGATAACGTCTTGGGCAACGTCAACCAAACGACGAGTCAAGTAACCTGAGTCGGCTGTCTTAAGGGCCGTATCGGTCATACCTTTACGGGCACCGTGAGTTGAGAAGAACATTTCGAGTACTGACAAACCTTCGCGGAAGTTTGAAAGGATTGGCAATTCCATGATACGTCCGTTCGGAGCAGCCATCAGACCACGCATACCGGCAAGCTGTGAGAAGTTTGAGATGTTACCACGGGCTCCAGAGTCCATCATCATAACGATTGGGTTCTTAGGATCTTGGTTGGCAATCAAGCGTTTCTCAAGTTTTTCACGGGCAGCACGCCATTCAGCTGTAACGGCATTGTAACGCTCGTCGTCCGTGATCATACCACGACGGAATTGTTTTGTGATCTGTTCTACACGTTTATGTGATTCTTCAATGATTTCAGCCTTGTCATCAACGACTGGGATATCGGCAATACCCACTGTCAATCCTGCAAGAGTTGAGTGGTGGTAACCGAGATTCTTCATGCGGTCAAGTAGGGCAGAAGTTTCTGTCGTACGGAAACGTTTGAAGATTTCAGCGATGATATTTCCAAGGTTTTTCTTCTTGAATGGAGGGTTGAGTTCAAGATTACTGATAGCTTCCTTGATATCTCCACTAAGTGGCAAGAAGTATTTAGCTGGAACGCCTTCTGTCAAGTTGGCATTGTTTGGTTCTTGCAAGTATGGTAACCCCTCTGGCATAATGTCGTTGAAGAGGATTTTACCAACGGTTGTAAGCAAGACCTTGTGTTTTTGCTCTTCTGTCCATGGTTTGTTAAGGCTATCTGTTGCGATACCAACACGTGAGTGAAGGTGAACATAACCATTACGGTAAGCCATAACCGCTTCGTCACGGTCTTTGAAGACCATTCCTTCACCTTCACGACCAGCTTCTTCCATAGTCAAGTAGTAGTTACCCAAAACCATGTCCTGAGATGGAGTAACAACTGGTTTACCATCTTTCGGGTTCAAGATATGCTCAGCAGCGAGCATCAAAATACGAGCTTCTGCTTGGGCTTCTTCTGAAAGCGGTACGTGGATGGCCATTTGGTCCCCGTCAAAGTCGGCATTGTAGGCTTCACAGACAAGTGGGTGCAAGCGAAGGGCCTTACCATCAATCAAGACTGGCTCAAAGGCTTGGATACCCAAACGGTGAAGGGTCGGTGCGCGGTTCAAAAGCACTGGGTGTTCTTTAATCACTTCTTCAAGGATATCCCAGATACGCTCATCTCCGCGTTCCACCAAGCGTTTAGCTGCTTTGACGTTTTGCACGATATCACGGGCAACGATTTCACGCATGACGAATGGTTTAAAGAGCTCAATTGCCATTTCACGTGGCACACCACATTGGTACATCTTAAGAGTTGGACCAACGGCGATAACGGAACGTCCTGAGAAGTCAACACGTTTACCGAGCAAGTTTTGACGGAAGCGTCCTTGTTTCCCTTTAAGCATGTGGCTCAATGATTTCAGCGGACGGCTACCTGGTCCTGTGATTGGACGACCACGACGACCATTGTCAATCAAAGCATCAACCGCTTCTTGAAGCATACGCTTCTCATTTTGAACGATGATACCAGGCGCATTCAACTCAAGCAAACGAGCCAAACGGTTGTTACGGTTGATAACACGGCGGTAAAGGTCATTCAAGTCAGATGAGGCAAAACGGCCACCATCCAACTGCAACATTGGACGAAGATCTGGTGGGATAACCGGAAGGATGTTAAGAATCATCCATTCAGGTTTGTTTCCAGACTTGTAAAAGGCATCCAAAACATCCAAACGACGGATGGCTTTGACACGTTTTTGTCCAGTAGCTGTTTTCAATTCTTCTTTGAGTTCAGCAATTTCTTTTTCAAGATCTACTTGCTTCAAAAGGTCTTGGATGGCTTCGGCACCCATCTTGGCAACAAATGAACCATAACCATATTCACGCAAGCGCTCTCGGTATTCGCGCTCTGTCATGATAGACTTGTGCTCCAGTGGTGTATCCTTAGGATCAATCACCACATAAGCCGCAAAGTAGATAACTTCCTCGAGGGCACGAGGGCTCATATCAAGGGTCAAGCCCATACGGCTTGGAATCCCCTTGAAGTACCAGATGTGAGATACAGGAGCTTTCAACTCGATGTGCCCCATACGCTCACGACGAACTTTTGTACGCGTTACTTCAACCCCACAGCGGTCACAAACAATTCCTCTGTAACGAATGCGTTTGTACTTACCACAAGCACATTCCCAGTCTTTTGTAGGACCAAAGATCACTTCATCAAAGAGTCCTTCACGTTCTGGTTTCAAGGTACGGTAATTGATTGTTTCAGGTTTTTTGACTTCTCCATAAGACCATGAACGGACTTTACTTGGAGAAGCTAGGGTGATTTGCATACTTTTAAAACGATTTACATCAACCACTATTTCTTCCCTTTCTATTCTAAGTGAACTGCTTATTCTTGTTCAGCAGCTTCTTCTGTTGCTTCCGCTTTTGTTGCTTTCTCAGCTTCTTCAGCTTCAAAGGCTGCTTTAGCCTCTTGTGCTGCTTTTTCGCGGGCTTTTTCAAGGTCATCTACGTGGATGACATCTTCGTCCATTCCTTCATCCAAGTCGCGAAGTTCCACTTCTTGGTCATCTTCGTCTAGGACACGCATGTCAAGACCAAGAGATTGCAATTCTTTGACAAGAACTCGGAAGGATTCTGGAACACCTGGTTTTGGAATTGGTTTTCCTTTTGTAATAGCTTCATAAGCTTTCAAACGTCCGTTGATATCGTCAGACTTGTAAGTCAAGATTTCTTGAAGGACATTTGACGCACCGTAGGCTTCAAGAGCCCAAACCTCCATCTCACCGAAACGTTGTCCACCAAACTGAGCTTTACCTCCGAGTGGTTGTTGGGTAACGGTTGAGTAAGGTCCGACTGAACGCGCGTGCAATTTATCGTCAACCATGTGGTGGAGTTTGATCATGTACATGACACCAACTGACACACGGTTATCAAATGGTTCACCAGTACGTCCATCGTAAAGGATTGTCTTAGCATCGCTGTCCATACCTGCTTCCTTAACGGTTGACCAAAGATCTTCAGAACTTGCTCCGTCAAAGACTGGTGTCGCGATGTGAATACCAAGAGTACGAGCCGCCATACCAAGGTGAAGCTCCATAACCTGACCGATATTCATACGAGATGGTACCCCAAGTGGGTTCAACATGATATCGACTGGAGTTCCGTCTGGAAGGTAAGGCATGTCTTCTACAGGAACGATACGAGAGACAACCCCTTTGTTTCCGTGACGTCCGGCCATCTTATCTCCAACCTTGATCTTACGTTTTTGAGCGATGTAGACGCGAACCAGCATGTTAACACCTGATTGCAACTCATCTCCATTTGCACGTGTAAAGATTTTAACATCACGAACGACACCATCGGCACCGTGTGGTACACGAAGAGAAGTGTCGCGCACTTCACGAGACTTGTCTCCGAAGATAGCGTGCAAGAGACGTTCTTCAGCTGAAAGGTCTTTCTCACCCTTAGGTGTTACTTTACCTACAAGGATATCACCTTCTTTAACCTCAGCACCGATACGGATAATCCCCATTTCGTCAAGGTCTTTAAGGGCATCTTCACCAACGTTTGGAATTTCGCGAGTGATTTCTTCAGGCCCAAGCTTTGTATCGCGTGTTTCTGATTCGTATTCTTCAAGGTGGACAGATGTGTAGACATCGTCCTTCACCAAGCGTTCGCTCATGATAACGGCATCCTCGAAGTTGTAACCTTCCCAAGTCATGTAGGCAACGATTGGGTTTTGTCCAAGCGCCATTTCTCCATTTTCCATAGAAGGCCCGTCAGCGATGAAATCGCCTTTTTCAACGACATCGCCAACTTTTACGAGAGTGCGTTGGTTGTAGGCAGTACCTGAGTTTGAACGACGGAATTTTTGGATGTGGTAAACGTCCAATGAACCATCTTCACGACGAACTTCTACCTTGTCAGCATCTGCGTAAGTAACTTTACCATCATACTGAGCAATCACAGCCGCTCCAGAGTCGTGGGCTGCTTGGTATTCCATACCAGTACCAACGTAAGGTGCTTGAGGATTGATCAATGGCACAGCCTGACGTTGCATGTTAGCACCCATGAGGGCACGGTTGGAGTCATCGTTTTCCAAGAAAGGAATACATGCTGTCGCAACGGCAACTACCTGTTTTGGTGATACGTCCATGTAGTCAACAACATTAGCTGGATACTCTTGGTTGACCCCTTGGTGACGTCCCATGACAACTTTCTCAGCAAATGTTCCATCTTCATTCAGACGAGAATTAGCCTGTGCTACAGTAAATTCATCTTCTTCATCGGCTGTCAACCAAACGATTTCGTTCGTAACAACGCCTGTTTCACGGTCAACTTTACGGTATGGTGTTTGAACAAAACCATACTTGTTCAAATGTCCGTAAGATGACAAGTTATTGATCAAACCGATGTTAGGTCCTTCAGGTGTCTCGATGGGACACATACGACCATAGTGAGTGTAGTGCACGTCACGTACTTCATATCCAGCGCGGTCACGTGTCAAACCACCAGGTCCTAAGGCTGACAAACGGCGTTTGTGAGACAACTCAGAAAGTGGGTTGTGTTGGTCCATGAACTGTGACAACTGTGATGAACCAAAGAATTCTTTCACCGCAGCTGTTACAGGACGGATGTTGATGATTTGTTGTGGTGTCAAGACTTCGTTGTCTTGAACAGACATACGTTCACGGACATTACGTTCCATACGAGAAAGTCCCAAACGTACTTGGTTGGCAAGCAATTCACCAACTGCACGGATACGACGGTTCCCAAGGTGGTCGATATCATCTACACGGCCAAGTCCTTCAGCCAAGTTGAGGAAGTAGCTCATCTCAGCAAGGATATCTGCAGGAGTAACGATACGAACCTTGTCATCTGGATTGGCATTACCAATGATGGTTACGACACGGTCTGGATCCGTTGGAGCAACAACCTTGAATTTTTGAAGAACAACTGGCTCAGTCACAACGGCTGCATCATTTGGAATATAAACAATCTTGTTCAAGTCACCATCCAAATGGCTTTCAATGCTTTCAATCACACTACGAGTCATAACAGTTCCAGCTTCTACCAAGATTTCTCCAGTTTCAGGGTCTACCAATGGCTCTGCAATGGTTTGGTTAAGCAAGCGTGTTTTAACATTGAGTTTTTTATTGATCTTGTAACGACCAACTGCTGCTAAGTCATAGCGACGTGGGTCAAAGAAACGAGCCACAAGCAAGCTACGTGAGCTTTCAGCTGTCTTAGGCTCACCTGGACGAAGGCGTTCGTAGATTTCTTTCAAAGCTTCGTCTGTACGAGAGTCCATTGGATTCTTGTGGATATCTTTTTCAACAGTGTTGCGAACCAATTCGCTATCACCAAAGATATCAAAGATTTCATCATCACCTGAGAAACCAAGCGCACGAACCAAGGTTGTAAATGGAATCTTACGAGTACGGTCGATACGAGTGTAGGTAATATCTTTTGAGTCGCTTTCAAGTTCCAACCAAGCTCCACGGTTAGGGATAACAGTTGAACCATAGCCCACTTTACCGTTCTTATCTACTTTGTCATTAAAGTAAACACCTGGCGAGCGAACCAACTGAGATACAATGATACGTTCACCACCATTGATAATGAAAGTACCCATTTCTGTCATGATCGGGAAATCACCAAAGAAAACTTCTTGGGTCTTGATTTCGCCTGTTTCTTTATTGATCAAGCGGAAGGTTACAAAAATTGGTGCTGAGTAGCTAGCATCGTGAATACGAGCTTCTTCTAGCGTATATTTGGGTTCCTTGATTTCATATCCAACAAATTCCAACTCCATTGTGTCTGTGAAGTTTGAAATTGGCAATACATCTTCAAACACTTCCTTAAGACCGTGGTCTAGGAAATCTTTGAATGAGTCAGTTTGAATTTCAATCAAATTTGGTAAGTCAAGAACTTCTTTGATTCTTGAAAAACTACGACGGGTACGATGTTTCCCGTATTGAACGTCATGTCCTGCCAAGATGATTCTCCTTTGTAAATAAGTTCCAAGCCTTGTCAATCAGGCTTTCTAATCGTCATATGGTTGTAAAACCCTTATCACCGTGTCCCTTTGATGAATTTTCAGAATTTTTAAGTCTTTATTACAAGTACTCGAAATCCTGAAAAAAAGCACAAAAAGAGCAGCTAAATCTGACTTTTTCAGAAGATTTAACTGCTGTGAGCCTTGTCTGGACAATATTTCAGACAAAACCTACGACAAATGATTATTTATATTATACCCTAATTAGCTAGATTTTTCAAGGGGATTCAGTAGATTTTTGGTAATCTTTTTCCCATAGAAAACTTAGCATTACATTCGAATCACACTATGGTACAAAAAACTGAAAAAGCTATTGACTGAAAATCATTTTCAAGGTATAATAAGAAACGTTAAGGCGGTATAGCCAAGTGGTAAGGCACGGCTCTGCAAAAGCTTGATCGTCGGTTCAAATCCGTCTACCGCCTTCTATAACTTGATTTATCAGGTTTCAAATGAACAGAAAGCCCAATTTGAAGGGCTTTTTTATTTTTCTTCTGATAAATACGGATAATTTTGAAAAACTTTTGGGGCAAAGTTCTTTCCATGACATAATTCCCTCATGAAATCAACTGAAAAAAGCTTCGTCACACCTGGTGACAAAAGCCTCTAGTTTACTCTGTTTCTTCTTCTATTTCAACTTCGGTAATTTGGACTTTTACCTTGGTAACACGTCCATTTTTCACTTTATCATTGGTTAAGATAAGTTGTTTGTTTTGGCTGACCAATTCATAGCTAAGTTTCTCAGTCGTCGGAATGGTCCCCACTCCTGTCAAATAGTAACCAGCAATGGTATCAACGTCATCACTTTCCAGTTCAACATCAAAGTAATTATTGAAATCATTGAGGGTCATCGTTCCTTGAACAATGTAGGTATCCTCGCCAATCTGATGAACATCTATTGCTGCTTTGTCCGTTTCATCATCAATTTCACCAACAATTTCCTCTAAGAGGTCTTCCAAGGTCACCAAACCAGCCATACCACCGTATTCATCCAGCAAGATTGCCATTTGTCTTTGGGTATTGCGCAATTCTTTTAGCAAGTCATCCACAAAAATAGTTTCAGGTACAAAAAGTGGATCTTGTAAGATTTTCTTCCAAACAATATTATCAAAACCATCCACAAAACCAGCCTTAAGGAGACTCTTGGTGTGAATGATTCCAATTACATTGTCCTTATCCCCATCGTAAACTGGTATACGGGAAAAGTTTTGTTTTAAAATACTTTGGATAATGCTTTGACTATCATCCTGAATATCCACCATAAAAGCATCTGTCCGAGGAACCATAACCTCTCGTGCCATCAGTTCATCGAGCGAAAAGACACCTTGTAGCATCTCAATCTCATCAGCATCCAACGTTTCTTCACTATTTGTCAGCATATAGGCAATTTCATCACGGGTCATCTTTTCATCCGCATCATCGAATGACATAGGAGTCAAATGGCTCAAGAAATTGGTCGAAGCAGCTAAAAGCCAAACAAAAGGACTGACTAGTTTTCCGATCCCAATGATAACCGGCGCTGTACGAATGGCCAAGGCATCCTTTAGATTAAGAGCGATTCTCTTAGGATATAATTCCCCAAAAACGATGGAAATATAGGTCAAAAATGCCAAGGATAGAAAAGTTGCCACGGCTTGTGCTGTTTCGCTATTCCCAAGCCAAGAGGCAATCACACGTCCTAGAGTATCAGCTAAACTCGCCCCTGATAAGATTGTAATCAGGGTGATTCCTACCTGAATGGTTGATAAAAAGTGGTTAGGATTTTCTAGTACCTTCAGCAGGCGGATGTAGCGTCTGTCTCCTTCTTCCGCCTTTTGTTCAACTCGGGCACGATTAAGAGAAACCATGGCCATTTCTGTGGCTGAGAAAAAGGCATTTAATACCGTCAAGATAAACAATAAAACAAATTGTAGCAACAAATTCTGACTACTTGGGTCTTCCATAGTTCTTCTCCTAAAATAGTATCTTATCCTTTATTATATCACAAAATTTAATCCAATACATATTATTTTTTTCTTAGCGTAACTTCTCAAAGTAACTTCCATCTCTCTCCCAAAACTGGAAGTTAGTTTTAGAAGTTACCATTTTTTCTTAGTACCTACTCCCGACTTTATCAC
>NZ_VMNC01000121.1:0-2894 GCF_013277505.1 Streptococcus sp. k-378
AAACAGTTGAATTAACAAGGACCAACAAGCGTAACAAAGTGACAAATGAGCTTGAGGAAGGAAACTGGTCAACAGGTACATGGGCGACCCAAGACTCTCCAACAGTCACTAACTATGACGCACCAGATACAGAAAGTGTAGCGGAAGAAACGGTTACTTCAACAACTACAGATACAACCGAAGTAGTGAAATATCCGCAAGCTACAGAAGATGTTAAAGAAACTAAAACTGTTACCCGTACCATCAAGTATGTAGATGCGACTGATGAAACAACAGAAGTAGGTAGCCCAGTTACGCAAACAGTTGAATTAACAAGAACTAACAAGCGTAATAAAGTGACAGGTAAAGTAACAGCAGGAGACTGGTCAACAGGTACATGGGGTTCTCAAGACTCTCCAACTGTAACCAACTATGACGCCCCAGATAAGGCAACTGTAGCAGAAGCAATTGTAACATCAACAACTACAGATACAACCGAAGTAGTGAAATATCCGCAAGCTACAGAAGATATTAAAGAAAGCAAAACTGTTACCCGTACCATCAAGTATGTAGATGCGACTGATGAAACAACAGAAGTAGGTAGCCCAGTTACGCAAACAGTTGAATTAACAAGAACCAACAAGCGTAATAAAGTGACGAAAGTCGTGACAGAAGGTGAATGGACAACAGGCAACTGGGACGAAGTCGTATCGCCAGAAATTGAAAATTATGGTAAACCAGATTTACCAAAAGTATCGAATGTAGAAGTAACAGCAGATTCAAAAGGTACGACTATTTTGGTAAGGTATGACCGTTTATCAAGACCAGAAAAACCAATTCCAGAAATTCCAAGTCCTCAGGAACCAGGTGCTCCAGGTGAACCGACTCCAGACAAACCAAACCCACAACCAAATCCAGAGCATCCAAGTGTTCCGACACCAAACCCAGAACTACCAAATCAAGAGACTCCAATACCAGAGCTAACTCCAGAACCAGGTACTCCAAAAACTGAAATTCCAGTGAGTCCAGACCCAGAAGTTCCGACTTCTGAGACAAATAAAAGAGAGGAATTGCCAAACACAGGTACAGAAGCGAATGCTACCTTGGCTAGCGCTGGTATCATGACCTTATTAGCTGGTCTAGGATTAGGATTCTTCAAGAAAAAAGAAGATGAAAAATAATAGATTTTAGAATCTAGGAACAAGGAAAAGCTCACAGATGTGGGCTTTTTCCTGGTTTTGAGAACGAGGTCTTTCGAGAAGATTAAAAACGCTTACAAGTTCATTAGACTGGGAAACTCTGAATCCTATTTTTTTAAAAATCTTTCCAGAAATCAGTTGCTAAATAGGCTAAAAATTGATAAAATAAGGAATATCTAAAAAATTTTAAGGAGAATCTAGCAAATGGATTTCACATGGGCACTGAAGTATGCCACTGAATTTTTGGGAACTGCCATTTTGATCATTCTTGGGAATGGTGCAGTTGCCAACGTTGAACTTAAAGGTACGAAAGGTCACCAAAGTGGCTGGATCGTCATCGCTGTTGGTTATGGTATGGGGGTTATGATTCCAGCCTTGATGTTTGGTAACGTATCTGGGAACCACATCAACCCTGCTTTCACTCTAGGACTTGCAGTTAGCGGTCTTTTCCCTTGGGCACAAGTGGTACCTTACATTATCGCGCAAGTCTTGGGGGCTATCTTTGGTCAAGCCTTGGTTGTGGCAACACACCGCCCATTCTACTTGAAAACTGAAAACTCAAATAACATCTTGGGAACTTTCTCAACTATTTCAAGTATTGACCATGGTACAAAAGAAAGTCGCTATGCAGCAACTGTTAATGGTTTTGTAAACGAGTTTGTTGGTTCATTTGTTTTGTTCTTTGCAGCTCTTGGTTTGACTAAAAACTTCTTTGGTGCTGAAGTGCTTCAATACATGAAACAAATGGCAACACAAGCAGGACAAACAGTTGATTTTTCTGACTTGGCTATTAAAGCACAGGTGGCTCCACACACTGCTTCAGGACTTTCTGTAGCTCACTTGGCACTTGGATTCCTCGTTATGGCCTTGGTAACATCACTTGGTGGACCTACAGGACCTGCCTTGAACCCAGCCCGTGACTTGGGACCACGTCTCCTTCATGCTTTCCTTCCAAAATCAGTTCTTGGTGAGCATAAAGGCGATTCAAAATGGTGGTATTCTTGGGTACCAGTAGTAGCACCTATTGCAGCAGCAATTGCGGCAGTAGCTGTATTCAAATTCCTTTATCTCTAAGAAATAGCTCCTTTAACATTTGAGTGAGCACCATTTATAAGTAAGAGAGGATCAGATTGGTTCTCTCTTTTTGATTTTTCAGGGAAATGAAAGAAAATCGACACAAACTCCTCTCCAGCAGTGGTTTAGAAGTCTCAGTGGGTTATTCCAACTTTAATGGGCTATAGTAGGTTGCAGTTGAAATAATAGACCCTTTTTCTCAAACATTGTGAGAAATTAGTTTGAATTCCCCAATCAAATTGTGCAGTTTTCATTCTACTATATATTATATTATCGGAGATGGGTTCCCTATCTTGTAAGTCTGCTTTATAGTGGGTTGAAGTTGGAATAGTCCGCCCTTCTTTCTCGAACATTGTGAGGAATTGATTTGCCTTCCTCAACAAAATGTTTAGTTTTTATTTCATTTTGCCATAAAATAAGCGATTAGGGGGGCTATTCTTCGACCAACATTGGCTCTGCTGTGTCCTATGATTGTTATCGTTTTATCTGCAATCTTATACTCAATGAAAATCAAAGAGCAAACTAGGAAGCTAGCCGCAGGTTGCTCAAAGCACTGCTTTGAGGTTGTAGATGGAACTGACGAAGTCAGCTCAAAATAGTGTTTTGAGGTTGTAGATAGAACTGACGAAGTCAGTAACTATA
>NZ_VMNC01000122.1:0-619 GCF_013277505.1 Streptococcus sp. k-378
TTATGGCTTCAAGCCAGTTTTTCTCGTAGAGAAAAACAAGAAAACCACCAGCTATGCTGGTGGCTGACAAGGCTTCTAGCTTCCATTTATTTTTCCAAGTATAATCTAATTGTTCAGGTTAGATAAAGGAGGAAAAATAAATGGCTAAAACCAGTTACAGTTTATCACATACTAAATGGATGTGCAAATATCATATAGTTTTTACACCTAAGTATCGCCGTAAGGCGATATATTACAAAGTCAGGTCGGATTTGATAGATATTATTAAACATCTATGCGGTTGTCGTGGCGTGGAGATTATCGAAGGTCATATGATGCCAGACCATGTACACCTGCTTGTACTGATACCTCCCAAACTTTCGATTTCCGATTTTATGGGGTATCTCAAGAGCAAAAGTGCATTGATGATATTTGATAAGCACGCTAATTTAAAATATAAGTATGGAAATCGAAAGTTCTGGGCTAGGGGATACTATGTAAGTACCGTTGGACTAAACGAAAAGACCGTAGCTAAATATATTCGCGAGCAGGAAAAGAATGACCTTGCACTCGATAAGCTGAGTGTAAAAGAATATGAAGATCCGTTTTCTGATGGCGGATTTAGAACAAGGTAAAAGCC
>NZ_VMNC01000123.1:0-6484 GCF_013277505.1 Streptococcus sp. k-378
CTGACTCTGTCAGTTCTATCCACAACCTCAAAACCATGTTTTGAGCTGACTTCGTCAGTCTTATCTACAACCTCAAAACAGTATTTTGAGCAACCTGCGGCTAGCTTCCTAGTTTGCTCTTTGATTTTCATTGAGTATTAATAGACTTGTTTGGTATCTTGAAAACTATATCATATAGGTGTCGTCATGAATCCTTTTAGCTGATTTAAGGATACAAAAACATAATACTATGACTCAATTGAAATATTAAAATTCAATTTCTGACCACCTAATCCTGCTTCAAATAGTTATCGAACAAGTTTTATGATAGCTACCTTGTTAGGATGCTCTTATTTTTTATCAGACAAAACAAAAGGATTAAGGGAGTGAATTTCCTTAATCCGATAGTCTCTTAAGCCTGACGCTGACCAAAGTCCTTAATCATCTGCTCCATTTCTTGTCGGCTAGGAGTTGTCAACATATACAGGTAATCTCCTTGAAGTTCCGCAAAGGCCGCTGGCATGATTTTTTTAACCTTGAACTGCTGACTGTATTTGGCAAGCAAGTCCTCCTCAGAATAAACATAGTGAGCATTTGCACGGCGAGAAGTAGCCAAACAATACTGCGGTTCAAATTCTGACGCTGGGAACTCTTCTCCTGCTACAATCGCCGCATAGCCTCGGTAGAGGTCCAAGGAATGAGCAAAGTTATAAACATCAATAGTGAAACCACCTGCAGGGCGGTTATTGTACTCAATGGCGATATAATCATCCCCTTCACGGAAAAACTCGATATGGAAGAAACGTTCTTTCATACCAAATTCCTTAACAATCGCTTCCCCATACTTGCGTAGTTTGGGAACCATATCCTTGAGCACATAGTAGGAATTGTCCATCTTATAAATCATGAGATCAAGCGGTGTATAGGCGTAGTCAAAGGTTGTTGAGAAAACAATCTTTCCATCCTTGTCCACGAGCCCGTCAAAGGTACAGATTTCGCTGGAAGTGACAAATTTTTCAAAGAAATAAAGGGTTGAATGGTCCCATTCTTGCTTGAAGTGATTGATATCGTCTTCTGTCTCAAGTTTAAAGGTTGCGGCTGCTCCCACTCCATTATCAGGTTTGGCAATCATTGGAAGACCGATTTCTTTCACTGCTTGATCAACATCTGCTTCCGTCTTGATAACAGCTCCAGGTACCACAGGAACACCTGCTTTTTTGAAAAGTTTCTTCATTTCAGACTTATATTTCGTCTTTTTGAGATCCTCTGGTTTGGCACCAAAAACATTGAATTGTTCTCTGAGTGTTGCGTCTAGCTCAAGCCAGTATTCATTGTGAGACTCGATGCGGTCAATTGGACCATGTTTATAAAAGAGAAAAGCAACTGCACGTTTGACTTCGTCTATGTTCTCAAGGTTATCTACACGGAAATACTCGGTCAGGCTATTGCGTAAAGGTTCGTCCAATTGCTCGTATGGTTCTTGGCCAATTCCCAAGACTGTGATGCCTTTATTAGCTAGTTCAATGGTAAACTGTTGAAAATTTTGTGGATAGTAGGGAGAAATAACAAGGTAATTCATAGGTAACTCCTTTTATAAATAGAGATTCCCGAGGAAATAAGGCATTTGTTTGCGCCACCATTCCCAGTCGTGGGCGACATCGTGTCCCCATTCAGCAAACCAGGCTGGAATTTGTTTCTGGTCAAAGGATTCTTTGAGCTTGTAGAAAGATGGTAGACCATCTTGTTCCCAGGCACCAAGACCCGTACACAACACAATCTCTGCCTGACGGTAACGGTCAATAAACCAGCCGTCGTTCTGGTTCCAGATATAATCTACTGGCGAGTTTTGGTAAATAGCATCGTCATTGTAATAATCGCCGACAAAGAAACGTGCATCGTAAACACCACTGAGAGCAATCACTTTGGTAAAGACATCTGGATGCTGGAGGAAGAAATTGAGTGCATGATAGGCTCCCATAGAGCAACCTGTCGTCATCATACCATCAAACCAACCTGTCTTGTGCTTGATAAAAGGAATGGCCTCCTCAATCACATAACGTTCGTAGGCACGGTGCATTTCCGCTTGGTCATGAGCATTTTTCCAAGTAGCCAACCAGCTCTCACCATCCACACTAGATAGGGTAAAGAACTGGACACGGCCTTCCTCGATAAAAGAGGCACAGGCATCAATCATGCCAAAATCATAGTATTCGTTGTGACTACCACCTGATGAAGCAAAGACCACAACTGGAATCCCAGCATGTCCATAACGGTTAAGGTACATTTCACGGTTAAGATGACCACTCCAGTGGCTAAGATATTCAATATGCATTTCGTTTTTTCCTTTCTTAACTTACCATTTTTCTGCAAAAAATCTCAGACAATCTGGTAGATTTTCTGACCAAGGGATTTCACTATGAATGGCACCAGACTGAACTTTCAGCACAAGATTATCCAGATGTACTCCCCCTGCTATCAAATCATGGTAATAGCGAAGCGACGAGTCGATATAGGCTTGTTTGATATTGCCAGCCATCAAGGTCTTGTCTGTATCATCCGCTTCTTCTGTTCCTACATAGATGAAGATGCGCTGGTTAGGCGATAGTTTCTGACGCTCGATATAGCGGTTAAAGGCTTCTTGGTGGAGCCAGTTGGCAGATGAAAAGACACCTAGACAACCAATTTGGTCTTGGTATTCCAAACCGATAAACTGGGTAATATTCCCTCCTAATGAGGAACCAATCATGGCTGTATGCTGGCGGTCTGCTTTTGTACGATAAGTTTCATCGATAAAAGGCTTGACCACCTCCATGACAAACTCGGCATACTCCACACCCTTACCGCCAAACTGCTGGCCTGGAATAGGAGATTCTTGGAACTTCCAAGCCGCATACTCATTCATCCGCCCCATACCATCATTGTCAATAGCAACGACAATCATGCGACTGATATCCGGATTTCGTTTGATGGCTGGGATAATCTTCCATGAATGTCCAATGAAAGACTCTTTACTATAAAAAACATTTTGCCCGTCATGAAAGTATACAACAGGATAGGAACGATTCGTGTCTTTCTCATAATCTTTAGGCAGAAGAACACGCACACGGCGCTCCTTACCTGTATAAGGAACCTTGAGCTTGTGTTCTTTCATTTTTAGATAAAAGTAGGAATGATTCATTGTCAGAAAACTCTCTATATTCAAAATTTTATTTTATTATATCACAATTATAGAAAAAAAGTTAGTTTTGCTTCCATTTTTGGAATTAAAAACTAACTTTTTCATTTAATTTTCTAAATTCTTTTGGATTTTCTGATTAGAGCAGATTATCAATCAAGTCATCGACTTCATCTTTTTCAGCTTGAGGTGTAATCTCAGTAATCATAATCCCTGCCACTGCTCGCTCAACCAAGCCTTCAACATCCATACGCGCTTCGTACTGCTCCGCATTCTTAATCTTAGGATTTGTTTTTGGACGGTCAGGTGCAAAAATCGTACAGCAGTCCTCAAACGGTTGGATTGAAATGTCAAAGGTATCAATTTCTTGTGCAATATCAATGATTTCCAACTTGTCCATGGTCACAACTGGACGAATGATGGGAGTGTTGGTAACAGCATTGATAGCCTGCATACTTTCAAGGGTTTGGCTGGCTACTTGACCTAGACTTTCCCCATTGATGATAACCAAACCATTTCGTACCTCACGAATACGGTCAGTAATACGCATCATAAAACGACGCGTCAAGGTCATAAGGTAGGCTTCTGGCACTTTGGCTTTGATTTCCTCTTGAATCTCTGTGAAAGGTACTTCGATAAACTGGATATTGCCTCCAAACTTGGTCAATTTACGAGTCAAATCTTGGGCTTTTTTAAGGGCACCGGGACTAGTATATGGTGGACTAGCAAAGTGAACAGCCTCAATATCCACCCCACGTTTCAAAGCTAGATAACCAGCTACAGGTGAATCAATCCCTCCTGACAGCATGAGCATGCCCTTACCTGAAGTTCCAACTGGCAAACCACCAGCCCCACGAATAGTTTCATAAGAAAGGTAGGCTGCCTCTTCTCGAATCTCCACTTGGAGATTGATGTCAGGACTTTTCATTTGAGCTTGCACATTTGGAATGGCTTCAAAAATAGCTCCTCCAAGCGTTTGGTTGAGTTCACGACTGTCGAGTTCAAAGTTGTGGTCGCTACGCTTGCTAGAAATCTTAAAGGTCATGCCTTCCTTGTAGATGTCCTGCATAATCTCTTGCACAGAAGACTTCAGAACTTCTACAGATTTTTCAACCTTATATACTGGAGAAAAATTTTGAATCCCGAAGACTTGCTTGAGTGATTCTGCTACTGCTGTGTAATCAGCTCCATTGAGGTAAGCATGGGCACGGTCACGATCTGCCCTTACCTTAACTTGGGGATAGATAGACAAAACGTCTGAAATATTATTGCGAAGTTTATTGATGAAACGCATACGGTTTTTGCCTTTGGTTGACAGCTCACCGTAGCGAATCATAATTTCTGAATACTGCATAAATGCTCCTATCTTACTTTTCTAGTTTGGTTGTAAATTAATTTTAGCTTGGTCAAAAACTGCTCGACCTGACTCATATCATTTTCAAGGTCTAGGCTAAGACGCACAGCTGACTGGGCCTTATCTTTATCTACTCCCATGGCAATCAGAGTTCCTGCAGGTTTCCCAGCCTTGGACGAACAAGCAGAGGTCGTTGAGATGAAAATATCATAGTCTTCAAAAGCGTGAACGATGACTTCACCACGAACACCCTTGATTCCAAAAGTCAGGATATGAGGGGCAAAGTCTTCCTCATCTGAAAAGACAAAAATATCTGGATAGTCCAGAAGGGCTTGACGAATCACTGCCTTCATCTGCCCAGTCTTGCTCCTAAAGGTATCTAGCTTTTCCATAGATAAACGGAGAGCCTTGGCTGTCGCTGCAATCCCTGCCACATTTTCAGTTGTCGAACGGTAATCACGCTCCTGACCTCCACCAGTCAACAGTGGCGTAATTTTCTTACCAGACTTGATATAGACAAAACCAACACCACGAACTCCGTGGAACTTGTGACCAGAGAAAGTCGCGAAATCCACTCGTTCTGTCAGATATTTTTCAGTTGGAATCTTAGCAAGTGCCTGAACCGCATCAACGTGGTAAGTAATAGTTGGCTTGTCTGCCAATAGTTTTGAAATAGCCTCAATGGGCTGAACAGAGCCAATTTCATTGTTTACTGCCATGATAGAGATGAGGGTCGTATCAGGTCTTATCAAAGCTCCTAGAGCCTCAACATCCACAAATCCTTTCTCATCTACTGGAGCAAAATCCACTTCAAAACCTTGATTTTTCAACCAAAGTGCTGATTCTTTGACTGCTGGATGTTCAATGGCTGAAACAATGATGTGCTTGCCAAACTGGGCTTTTTCAAAGGCCACACCCTTGATGACCCAGTTATCCCCTTCTGTCCCACCAGAAGTAAAGAAGATTTCATCGCTTTTCTTACCGATTAAATCTGCAATCTGTTGGCGAGAAGCGTCTAAGATTCGTGTTGCCTGGTCCCCCAAACGATGGAGACTAGATGGATTTCCTAAAATTTTTGAAGCGACCTGCATATAGGTTTCAAGGGCTTCAGGATAGGGCTTGGTCGTCGCCGAATTATCAAAGTAAATCATGTTTTCTCACGCTTTCTAAAATCACTCCTTCTATTGTATCATGAAACGGAGCCTGCGACAAGAAAGGGCACTTCCTCTTTTTTTAAGATTTTTTTTAAAGAAATGCGGTATAATAAATTTTAATCAAAGGAGAGAATGTATGTCTAACTATCGTAGAACTTCAAAACCGAAAACAGAACATATCAAAAAAGGCTTTACTGTTTTTCAAAAAACCATTACTACTATCGGTAGTATCCTCGGCTTGATTACTGCGACTATCACGATTATGAATGCCTTGGATAATAATAAAAATACCAAAAAAGAACCTACGACAACACCGACGACAACCATTGTCAAAGAAATTCAAAAGGAATCCCCTAAGGAAAATACTAGTCCCAATAAGGAAAATAATACTAGTCAAGAAATAATACTAGTCAAGAAAAAACACAACAAGAGGAAACGCCAAAATCTAGCGTCAAGGAAGAGAAAAAAGAAGATCAGAAAACAGCAACTCAGGACTCTACTACACCTGCTACAAGTAAACCTGCCACTGAAAATGAAAAACAGCCCAATACTCCAACTTCAGAAAATAATACTCAATGAAAATCAAAGAACAAACTAGGAAGCTAGCCGTAGGCTGCTCAAAACACTGTTTTGAGGTTGTAGATAAGACTGACGAAGTCAGCTCAAAACACTGTTTTGAGGTTGTAGATAAAACTGACGAAGTCAGCTCAAAACACTGTTTTGAGGTTGCAGATAGAACTGACGAAGTCAGTATCATATACATACGGCAAGGCGAAGCTAATGCGGTTTGAAGAGATTTTTGAAGAGTATGAAATTGAATTG
>NZ_VMNC01000124.1:0-3240 GCF_013277505.1 Streptococcus sp. k-378
TTTTCATTGAGTATAAAGTTCTTCCAGGACTTGCAGCCTTGACAGAAAAATAAGATTTTATAAACAAATCAAAGAAGAGAGGGATGAGAGTTCCTCTTTTCTTTTGCTTAAAATAAAAGCGCTTCCTCGCAACTATTACTCATAAAAATCACCGATTTATGATAAAATGGAAATAGAAAGTTGAGATTATGAGTTATTTTAAAAAATATAAATTCGATAAATCCCAGTTCAAACTTGGTATGCGAACCTTTAAAACAGGAATTGCTGTTTTTCTAGTTCTCTTGATTTTTGGCTTTTTTGGTTGGAAAGGTCTTCAAATCGGTGCTTTGACAGCTGTTTTTAGCCTGAGGGAGAGTTTTGATAAGAGTGTTCATTTTGGGACTTCGCGTATTCTAGGGAATAGTATCGGAGGCCTCTATGCCTTTGTCTTTTTCTTATTAAATACCTTTTTCCACGAAGCCTTTTGGGTGACCTTGGTAGTTGTTCCAATCTGCACCATGTTAACCATTATGACAAATGTAGCCATGAATAACAAAGCAGGGGTTATTGGTGGTGTAGCGGCTATGTTAATCATTACCCTATCGATTCCGAGCGGGGAAACAATTTTGTACGTTTTTGCGCGTGTATCAGAAACGTTTATGGGAGTTTTTGTCGCAATTCTCGTAAATTACGATATTGATCGCATTCGGCTCTTTTTAGAGAAAAAAGAAAAATAATGTTACATTTTATAACATTATCAATTGACGTTTGTCTTTTTTTAGACTATAATAGACAGAAAGAAGGAAATTGTAAATGAAGGAAAAAGAATTTCGCCGAAATATGGCTGTTTTTCCTATCGGCAGTGTTATGAAGTTGACCGATCTATCGGCGCGTCAGATTCGTTATTATGAAGATCAAGAGTTGATCAAACCTGATCGAAACGAAGGGAACCGTCGCATGTATTCCTTGAATGACATGGATCGTCTGCTTGAAATCAAAGATTATATCTCTGAAGGTTATAATATCGTTGCCATTAAGAAAAAATATGCTGAACGTGAAGCGAAATCCAAGAAAGCGGTGAGTCAGACTGAGGTGCGCCGTGCACTTCACAATGAACTCCTCCAACAGGGTCGCTTTGCTTCGGTGCAATCACCTTTTGGTCGCGGTTAAGCAACCGCAAGTAGTCATACATTAAGGAGAAAACTCATGCCAATCACAGCTGCAGATATTCGTCGTGAAGTCAAGGAAAAAAATGTTACCTTTATCCGTCTCATGTTCTCAGATATTTTGGGAACCATGAAAAACGTCGAAATTCCTGCTACAGATGAACAGTTAGATAAAGTCTTGTCAAACAAGGCTATGTTTGATGGATCTTCTATTGAAGGTTTTGTACGTATCAATGAGTCAGATATGTACTTGTACCCTGACTTGGATACATGGACAGTCTTCCCTTGGGGAGATGAAAATGGAAGTGTTGCAGGTTTGATCTGTGATGTCTATACAACAGAAGGTGAACCATTTGCGGGGGACCCTCGTGGCAATTTGAAACGTGCTCTTCGTCACATGGAAGAAGTTGGATTCAAATCCTTCAACCTTGGACCAGAGCCAGAATTTTTCCTATTTAAACTCGATGAAAATGGGGACCCAACACTTGAAGTGAATGACAAGGGTGGCTACTTTGATTTGGCGCCTACTGACCTTGCGGACAACACACGTCGTGAGATTGTGAATGTCTTGACCCAAATGGGATTTGAAGTAGAAGCCAGTCACCACGAGGTTGCGGTTGGACAGCATGAGATTGACTTTAAGTATGATGAAGTTCTCCGTGCTTGTGATAAGATTCAAATCTTTAAACTTGTTGTTAAAACCATTGCTCGCAAACATGGCCTTTACGCAACCTTTATGGCCAAACCAAAATTTGGTATTGCTGGATCAGGTATGCACTGTAATATGTCCTTGTTTGATGCAGAAGGAAATAATGCCTTCTTTGATCCAAATGATCCAAAAGGAATGCAGTTGTCAGAAACGGCCTACCATTTCCTTGGCGGTTTGATCAAGCATGCCTACAACTATACTGCTATCATGAACCCAACGGTTAACTCATACAAACGTTTGGTTCCAGGTTATGAAGCCCCTGTTTACATTGCTTGGGCTGGTCGTAACCGTTCGCCACTTGTACGCGTGCCTGCTTCACGTGGTATGGGAACTCGTCTTGAGTTGCGTTCAGTTGATCCAATGGCAAACCCATATATCGCTATGACAGTTCTTTTGGAAGTTGGTTTGCATGGTATTGAAAATAAAATCGAAGCACCAGCTCCTATCGAAGAAAATATCTACATCATGACAGCAGAAGAGCGCAAGGAAGCTGGTATTACAGACCTTCCATCAACCCTTCACAACGCTTTGAAAGCTTTGACAGAAGATGAGGTGGTCAGAGCAGCTCTTGGAGAACATATCTATACTAGTTTCCTTGAAGCCAAGCGAATCGAATGGGCAAGCTATGCAACCTTCGTTTCACAATGGGAAATTGATAATTATTTAGACCTTTACTAATGATAATATAGAAGAAAGATTACCTGAGGGTAAACAGTCACACAGCAGTCTAAGCTATCAAATACCTATAACCCTTAAAATAGCGATTTCGGTCGCTATTTATTTTTCGAAAAATCCTCTTGACTCTTTTGCGAATTAGATTTATCATCAGACGTGTAGAAGAAAATCAAGGAGTCACTATGGAAAAATTCAATTTCAAAAACAATATCGGGCAAGAAAACAAATTGCTTCAAATCGAAATCTACAAGTTTACTAGCTTTTGCAAGCTTCAAAATTACACATCTGTAAATATTTTTTCGAAAGATATATTTGAAGCCATAGTAAATTGAGACTAGAATAGCACACTACATCTGCTAAAAATTTCTAGAAACTAATTTAACTTTCCTAATCNNTTATTTCAATCTACTATATTATCTCAATAAATGATGATGGAGACTGTTTTGTTTGTGCTTGTCGATTTTTGAATCCTGATCGAGCGGAAGAATATTTCTACCGAGGTTGCCAAGGGGAAAATCCTGAAGATATTGAATTTTATGATGAACAATTACAGGCAGAAAAGGTGGAGGTTTTAAGTATTCGATTGGAAGTAAAAAATTGAATTATCTACAATCTCATCAACAATAAACCTATTTCAACCCCATTATCTATAGGCGTATTTTTACGCCTTTTTATATACTTGAAGCACATAAGAAACATTATGGGAAGTTT
>NZ_VMNC01000125.1:0-7575 GCF_013277505.1 Streptococcus sp. k-378
TGGATAAGTTTAGAATCGTTTGTACAAATCCCAATACGGACATAGCAGATAGCAAGCCTATCGTAGCTTTTCTTGTTCTTGGCATCCTCCAGTAAAGTGTAGCAGATTTGCTTACACATGTTTTTATCTTGATTGTATAGATAGAGTGTGGAAAGGTTTAATAGAATTGTCATTCGCAATTCATATAAATGTTGATAGTTTTTATAGACTTCCAAGCGTTGTAATATTTTTTCAGTGATGAGATGGAGGTGTTCAATAGGAAAACTGAAAAGGATGGTATTGAGGATTTTTAGGTCACTCTCATACCATGTATCTTGTTTTTCAATTTTTCTCCAAAGGTTCTTGACAACCTGTTCTGCGTGATCTGATAGTTCCCCTGTCCCGTGTTGACGAATGTAAATGACAACTTCAAGCATGTCTCTGATTTCTTCTATAGGGAGATCGTGGTGGGTCTTGAGGTAGTCTTGGAATTTTTGAAATAAATTGACAAGATCGCCGGTTCCGATAATGGAACGCATATTGAGATAGGTTTGCATAATTTCTGTACGTTGACTTGGTTGATAAAGTTGACAGATATATTCAAACTCTTCAAAACTCATATTGATTTGACGGAGAAGCAATTCCATATTTTCATATTTTGGGGTTGTCTTGCCACTTTCGATTTTTGATAGGCTGGTTCTTGAGAGAACACCCCCACAGACCTCTTCTTGGGTTAGCCCCTTTGACTCACGTATTTCTTTATAGACCTTTCCGAAATCATAACGCATGATTTTCTCCTTTCCGTGAAAAAAGTTAACAAACAATAAAATCCTATTAAAAATATTGTATCATAATAACAGGAATAGTAAAAAAGAAAACTAAAATAATGTGTGAAAAAAGTTAACGTAATTTTGAAATGAGCTTAATAGAGGTATGATGTAGGTAGAAAATAAAGATAGGAGAAAAAGTATGAATAAAAAAATATTTTGTATTCTAGTATGTATTATATCATTGATTAGTCTGGCTATAATCTTTCCATGGGGCTGGCCGATATAATGTAAGGGAGCTTGAGTTGTTAAAGGAGGCTTAGTCCTTGGACAAAAATCTGCTGTACTACAATGCTTGGAAAGATATCAAGAACAAAGAATGATACGGTTGAAAATAAACTAATTCAAGAACTACTGGGCAGTGATTGAGGTTTGGGTGACATCAAAGAAAAGTTAGATGAATTCTAAAGAATTGAGTATTTCTATGTTAAAAAAATATCCTTGTACGATGCAACATGACCAGTCAGATTGTGCTGCGGCAGTTGTTTCAACAGTTCTTTTATCTTACAAAAAGGAGCTATCAATCATGAAGATTAGGGAAATTATTGGTACAGACATGTATGGAACGACTGTCAGTGGTATTGTTTCAGGTCTGAATAAGTTGAATTTTACAGTAAAAGCTGTTCGAGTAGCACTGGAAGATTTGACTCCAAAATTAACATTTCCTGCGATTCTTCAAGTTAAGAATGATTTAGGTCAAAATCATTTTGTGGTATTACATAGTATCAAAAGGAATAGTAAATTTTACGTAGCAGACCCTGCTAGTGGCATACGCAAGATGTCAAGTGACGAACTGGGAGAAATTTATCAAGGTATTACTCTTTTTATGGTTCCAAATTCGGATTTTGAAAGAGGGAAACTAAAGGGAAAAGGACTTCTTGATTTATTTGGAACGTTAATTTTTAATCAAAAAGGATTGATTAGTACAGTCATATTAGCTTCCTTTGTTTTAAGTATCATTGGTATTTTATCGAGTCTCTTTTCAAAAGTTATCATGGACGAGGTGATTCCATATGCTTTAAAAAATAGTCTGTATATGTTTTTGATAGTATTTGGAATAGTATCGTTCTTACAGATTCTTCTATCTGCATTTCGTCAGCACGTTCTTTTGTTTCTATCTCGAAAAATTGATATACCGGTTTTAATGGGATATTATGACCATATTATTCATCTTCCTTATAGTTTTTTTGGAAGTCGTAGAGTTGGTGATGTTTTAACAAGATTTCAAGATGCGATGACGATAAAGAATGTGTTTACGTCAGTCTCTATTTCATTAGTCATGGATATCACCTTGTCAGTTATTAGTGCGGTTGTCCTTTGGACTATTAATCAATCTTTATTTCTGATATTAGTTTTTATGGTTATTGTTAACATCATTCTTATATACTGTTTTAAAAAGCCTTATAAAAAAATTAATCATGAACAAATGGAAGCAAATGGACTTCTTAATTCACAGTTAATTGAATCTATTCGTAACATTGATACCATTAAGTCTCAGCATGACTAGGAACAACGTTTAAACAAAATTGAAGAAAAATTTGTTCATACTTTAGAAATTGGTTATAAAGAGGGTGTTTTGCAGAATATTCAATCTACAATATCTTCAATGACCTCAACCATGGGTGGGTTATTATTTATGGGAGTGGGCGCCTTATTTATCATTGATGGAAAAATGACTATTGGGGACCTCTTGGTTTTTCAGACATTAAGTCAATATTTTACAGAACCTATTCAGAATTTAGTTGGTTTGCAGTTAACCTTTCAAGAGGTACAGGTTGCGGTTAGTCGACTTCAAGAATTGATGGAAGTAGATCGTGAAGACATTGCCTTGGATTATAGTATTAGAGACTTCACCTTATGTGATGATATCGAGTTTAAAGATGTAACATTTGCCTATGGTTCGCGCCCATCTGTTATCAAGAACTTTAATTTGCGAATTAAACAAGGAGAAAAAATAGCTTTTGTTGGTGAAAGTGGAGCAGGAAAAAGTACGATAGTTCGTTTATTATTAAGATTTATAAATCCGAATGAGGGGAAAATTTGTATAGGAGCAAATGACTTATCAGATCTTGACTATGGTAAACTACGTAAGAAAATTTCCTACATTCCACAGACCATAGAACTCTTTACAGGGACAATTATTGATAATCTAAAAATTGGTAATCCTTCTGTTACATATGAGGATATGGTGAGAGTTTGTCGTATTGTTGGTATTCATGATACGATTCAACGCCTTCAAAATCGTTATGGCTCCTTTGTAGAAGAAGGCGGTCAAAATTTCTCGGGTGGAGAGAAACAACGATTGGCTATTGCAAGAGCACTACTGAGTAAAGCTGATTTGTATATATTTGATGAGGCAACCTCTAACTTAGATTCATTTAGTGAACAGATTATTCAGGATTTAATCTTTAATAAAATAATGGATAAGACAACAATTGTAGTAGCCCACAGGCTGTCTACAATTCTTCGATGTGATAAGATATGCTTTTTAGAAAATGGGACTATTGTGGAATATGGGACTCATGAAGAACTAATGGCGAAAAATGGAAAGTATGCTAGAATGGTTGGTTTGCAGAGCGTTCAAGTGAATCAACAAATTCAGTCACAGGCTGTGTTAGATACAGAGGAGGTTACTTATGGCTAAGTTAGAGGTAAAAGATAATAAAAAACTGGTACTAAAGTCAGTTATCTGTAAAAAGTTACATGATACAAAAGTAGAAGATGTAGATCAGGAAATTAATAAATTTCATCAACATTTGCAGTTGTTAAAAGCACAAATTTTTGGTCCATTAATTGTAAAAAGTTGTGGTACTACTATTCATGATGATGGATTAATAACGACTGATTTTGAGTTTTATATTCAAGCTCATAATGCTCAACAGTACAGTAACATTTATGATGTACAGGATTCTATCTCTGTTCCATATTGTTTATATGTTCGTTTTGAAGACAGTCCAGAGTATCTACAGTATGCGTATTCTAAATTGGATCTATATGTCTATGAAAATGATATTCAAACGGATGGGATTGTCTATACAGTTTATGTTAATTCTTCTCCTGAAAAAATGGTAGTAGATATTTTTAGACCAATTGTAAGCCTATGAAATTATATAATAAATCAGAATTACGTTATTCTCGTATTTTCTTTGATAAGAGACCACCAGCTTTTGCGTTTATTCTCATTATTTCAACTGCTATTATCTTAAGCGGTGCATTGGTTGGCGCAGCTTATATACCCAAAAACTATATTGTAAAAGCGAATGGAAATTCAGTTATAACAGGTACAGAGTTCCTATCAGCAATTGGTTCAGGGAAGGTAGTTACTTTACATAAGTCAGAAGGAGATATGGTAAATGCTGGAGATGTCATTATTTCGTTATCAAGTGGACAAGAAGGTTTACAAGCGAGCTCTTTAAATAAACAATTGGAGAAGTTACGTGCAAAAGAAGCTATCTTTCAAAAATTTGAACAATCATTAAATGAGAAATACAATCATTTATCTAATTCTGGTGAAGAACAGGAATATTATGGGAAAGTTGAATACTATCTGTCTCAGTTAAACTCGGAAAATTATAATAATGGTACCCAGTATTCAAAGATTCAGGATGAATATACGAAGTTGAATAAAATAACAGCTGAAAGAAATCAGTTAGATGCCGACTTGCAAGCTCTACAAAATGAATTGCTTCAACTTCAACAGCAAGGAGACTCACCTTCTCTATCAGATACGACATCAGCTGATAACAAAGCTAAGTTAGAAACTAAGATATCGGAAATAACAACAAAAATCGAAGCATTAAAAACAAATATTACTTCTAAGAATAGCGAGATTGATAGTCAACAAAGCAATATTAAGGATATGAACCGTACCTATAATGATCCAACTTCTCAGGCTTATAATATTTATGCTCAATTAGTTAGTGAGTTAGGTACTGCTCGTTCAAACAACAATAAAAGTATTACAGAGCTTGAGGCTAATCTTGGAGTGGCAACAGGTCAAGATAAAGCTCGTAGTATATTAGCGCCAAATGAAGGTACTCTGCATTATCTGTTACCTTTGAAACAAGGAATGTCTATTCAGCAGGGGCAAACGATAGCAGAAGTTTCAGGGAAAGAAAAAGGTTACTATGTAGAAGCTTTTGTACTTGCGAGTGATATTTCTCGTGTTTCGAAAGGAGCAAAAGCTGATGTTGCTATTACTGGTGTAAATAGTCAAAAATATGGAACACTAAAGGGACAAGTCAGACAGATTGATTCAGGAACAATTTCCCAAGAAACGAAAGAAGGCAATATTAGTCTTTATAAAGTCATGATAGAATTAGAAACCTTAACTCTAAAACATGGAAGTGAGACAGTCGTCCTCCAAAAGGATATGCCAGTTGAAGTGCGGATTGTCTATGATAAAGAAACCTATCTTGATTGGATTTTAGAAATGTTAAGTTTCAAGCAATAATTGGTTTTAAACCTTAGGTAACCTATAAAAACAAATAAGGTAGAGAAAGGATATCTTATCTAGGTAGCTAAGTGATAGAAACACAGACGACGATTACTTGTTAGGAAACTATCCTAACTATGCTTAATAAAAAAGGAGAAAATAAATGGAACTAGTATTACCAAATAATTATGTTGTTCTTGAGCAAGAAGAGATGATGTATCTTGATGGGGGATTTTCTATTCCGAGATGGCCTGTTGCAACAGCCATTAATATAGCTTTTAATGGTGTTTTAGGTGGAGGAGCAATCAGTCTAGTTAGAAATTATATTCGTAATTATGGTTTGCGGCGAATTACAAGCGCAATTGCTGGAGCAGCTGCAAGATATGTTGGGGTACGAGTTGCAAATAGAGTGGCAGGATTTGCACTGTCTGATATTAATGGATTTGCAGCTTGGATGTCAATTGGCGATGCTATTACAACAATCTGGGCCAATAATGATGTAAATAGGAGAGACCCAAATTTAAACGCCTTGTGGTAACTAGATATGGGTATTAAAATGGAAAAAATTTTTGTTATTATTTTTTTTGTATGTCTATTTATATCATCCATAACTTTTTTAGCCTATGATTTTGTTAGCGAAGAAATAAAAAAGTTGATTATTTGGATTAATGTCGTTTTTTTGATTTTAATCATAGCAATGATAATTTATCCAAAATTAAGAAAATGATAAGGACACTGTAAAATTATGATACGTAAACTAATCATTTTTTTATTAATGCTCCCTCTTTTTGTCTTGTGGCTAGAGTTGCATTTGTTAGTGAGTAACTTGCAATTGAATCTAGAAATTCCCTTTGATTTTGTGGTTAGTACGAGTCTTACTTTTTTTGTTTTGATATTATCAAAAATAGTTTTAGACATACTATACGCATTGAAAGATTTATACAAGAAAGAAGGTCTTATTAAGATTTTTCCTTTTATTTTTATAGGCAGGAAGAAAGTAAATGTGAGGTTCTCGCCCTATTTTTCATTCCATCGTAAAAGTTTGTCGCCTGATGATTTAAGATCTAGGATTATATGGAGTTTTATTCTTGAAATTGCTATTATCCTAGTATTTATTTTAAAAATTCCTTTTGCAATCATCATGCTTACTACAATATTTTTCTGGACTATAATGGATATCAATCATCTCGTTTTTAATAAGACGGAATTTCTTTTTAATCAAAATAAATGGGAAAAAGAAGATTCGTTTGAAAGCGATTTGACGAAAACGTTAAAGGATAAGATACAAAAATCAGAGCTAAGTTATTCTGACTTAATGTCTCTTCAGCTGTATGATGCGATGAACCAATCCACCTTTTTAACGGATAGTGAACTTTTTGAGGATATTTTGAAAAAAATCGAAGATTCTCATAACACCCTTCTGTGTACAGGTCTTGTCGAGTTACTGATGTATGAAATGTCTATTAGTAACAATAACAACTGGTCCAACAAGGTTGATAAAATTAGGATACACCTCATCAGAATCAATCAATTAGATTTTTTCTATTATACAAGTTGGTTAAGGCAAAATTTTGATTTCTGTATGAATAGAGAGTATCATAAAATGAAATCTCGGAAATTATTACTGAGTAATAAAAAGATAGTTTAAGTTCGTCCTATTTGTAAAACAAATGAAACAATTTCAACTAAGGAGGAGAAAACAAATGGAACTTGTATTACCAAATAATTATGTTGTGATTGATGAAGAAGAGATGATGTATCTTGATGGGGGTGGTGTTGGTCGTAACTGGTGGAATAGTAGAGGTAGTTTTGCAACAGTTCTGGATGTAGGTTTGGCCATCTATAGTGGTGGTGCAACAATTTATTCTGCTTATGCGATAAAAAAAGCTATCTCAGCTAATAGAGGGGCTATTACGAGAACATTACGTAGTTTAATAATTAAACATGTAGGTAGTGCAGCTGGTCATTTAGTCAATACTGCACTAAACGTTGCACTAACTGTTACTGGATTTTCACTAGGTGGAGCAATCGCATATGGGGCTGATTGGGCTGACGGTAGCTTAGATGGTTATATTTTTGCTTAAAATGAAACATTTTTTTGCAGGAATTGGTGAAATAAACTTTGTAAGTTATTTATTGTATATATGTGTAGGAATAGCCCCTTTTTTTCACGTATATATAATAGGTTCTGAAATGAATTTTGTGAAAATAGTGTTATCTATTTTGGGAATTATATTTGTTTGTATTTTAACTATTGCTCGAATTTATAGGACTTTTTTCTATCAAGAATAGTTTGGACTTGAAATGTATTTAAAAACAAGAGGTTGGTAGATT
>NZ_VMNC01000126.1:0-538 GCF_013277505.1 Streptococcus sp. k-378
GAAGTAGAGGTGTACTATTATAGTTTCAATCTACTATATAAAAACGCATAATAGTGTACCTTGATACTATGCGTTTTATTGTGGGAAGACTTATTGGACTTTCGCTCAAGTAGAGTTTTTACTCAATTTCCTCACTGGATTGGGATTGAAATTCCAATTAATTTCTCTGAGTAGAGTGTCTTGATATTGGCTTCATCAATAGAGTCCTTATTAATTTTACGTTTCAAGAAAAATTCTTGAATGGTTTCGATTTCAGGCTCACGAATAGCACGGTGTTTGTTTGAGATGAGGATTTCATAGTGAAGCGGCGCTTGGGTAAAAATAACATCTGTATTCCCTGCAGAATAAACCTCAACAAGGGTTGCATCGGTACTTTCTAGCTGATTTTTTACAAGTTGCGAGTGTGAGTTTGTCGTATTGATAAGCTTCATAATATTTCCTCCGATTTTCTAATTCTATTATAGCACTTTTTGAATAAAGTCGCTTGATTTATACTCAATGAAAATCAAAGAGCGAACTAGGAAGCTAGCCGCAGGTT
>NZ_VMNC01000127.1:0-2996 GCF_013277505.1 Streptococcus sp. k-378
CTGGAGCTGCTGGAGCTGGCATTGAATCTTCCGCTGGTTTAGCTGGTTCTTCTGGAGCTGCTTCCTGATCAGCTTTTTCTGCTTTTTCAAGCTCTTCAACTTTTGCTTTTGCTTTTTCAGCCTCAGCTTTAGCCTTCTCTAGTTCAGCTTCAGCAGCTGTTTGAGCTTGTTCAGCTTCAGCTTTTGAATTTTCAGCTGCTCTTGCTTCATTATTTTCTTTTTCAGCCTTAGCAGTCGCATCATCAGCTGTTTTCTTAGATTCTGCTGCTTTTTGCTCTAACTCCGCAATTCTAGCATCTGCTTCTTCTTGGGGTTGAACTGGAGTTTCTTCTTCCGTTTTAGCTGGTTCCTTAGCTTTTGCTTCCTTTACTTCTTCAAGGGTCTTATTGAAGTCATCAACACGAGAATTAATATCTTCTGCGTAAGATCCAACAAGGGCATCCGCCTGGTTAAATTCAGCTTCTGCTGCTGCACGAGCTTCTTCCGCTTCTTTGAGTTTTCTTTGTTGTTCCTCCAGAGCTTTAGCTTTTTGCTCAAGGTCGGCTTTGGCTTTGTTAGCTTGCTTGGTTAGAGAGTCAATTTCATCTCCCAATTGATCCGCCTTGTCTTGCAGTTTTTCTGACTCTGGACGTTTGGCATCCTCAGCTTTGGCTTTTTCAATTTGAGTTTTTATCTCTTCAGGAAGATTTCTCTCATTATAAAACTTATTGCTATTTTCAGAGTCAGGTTTATCATCCTCTGTTAGTAATTCATCCAAAACTTGACTAGCCTTGATAGCACCACTTTCAATTGCGTCTAGTAAATCTTCCTTACCGATTGCCGCTTTGGCTGCTTGAATAGCTGCTGCTTTGTCCTTAATCTTATCATCTGCATTAATCTTAGCTTCGGCATCCTTTTCAAGCTCTGTCAAGGCTGCTTCAAGATCAGCTTTGGCTTTATCTTCTTTTTTCTGATCTGAGGTCTTAACTTTTTCTATCTTCTCAAGAGTCTCTTTGAGTTTATCAACACGAGAGTCAATCGCATCCTTATAAGCTTCCAGAACTCCATATTTCTCCTCAAGATCAGCTTTGGCTTGATTATAATCTTCTGAATCCTTTTGTTTATTTTCAAGTTCTTTAGCTTTTTTCTCAAAGTCAGCTTTAAGTTTATTAGCTTCCTCGGTTAGAGAGTCAATCTCATCTCCCAATTGATCCGCCTTATCTTGCAGTTTTTCTGACTCTGGACGTGCCTTCTCTGCAGCTTCGGCTTTCTCAACTTCCATCATTTTATCTGAAGGAAGCGATTTTTTCTCATAAACCACGTTTGTGCTGTCAGGTGTAGTTTTAGCATCTTCTGTTGGTAATTCTTTCACAACATCCTCTAGTGAAATATCCCCATTTTCAATTGCTTTTAGTAAATATTCCTTACCGATTTTCTCTTTTGCTTCTTTGATAGCTGCTGCTTTGTCCTTAATCTTATCATCTGCATTAATCTTAGCTTCTTCAGCCTCCTCTAATTGAGTAAATGCATCAATAAGTTCTTCTTTAAGCAAAGTGTTTGGTTCCTTAGCTTTTGCTTCCTTTACCTTTTTCAGAGTTTCATTGAAGTCGTCAACACGAGTATCAATATCTTCTTTATAAGACTCAGCCAGTGCTAAAGCCTTTTCAAATTCAGCTTGTGCCGCTTCATGAGCTGTTTTCGCTTCTTCTAGTTTTTTCTCTTCTTCTACCAGAGTTGCAGCTTTTTTCTCAGCTTCGGCTTTAGCCTTATTAGCTTGCTTGGTTAGAGAGTCAATTTCATCCCCCAATTGATCCGCCTTGTCTTGCAGTTTTTCTGATTGTGGACGTTTGGCATCAGCCTCCTCGGCTTTTTTGATTTTAGCTTTTATCTCTTCAGGAAGAGAAGAATCTTTGCTAGTAATAACTCGTTCTTCATCTTCCTTTGTTGGCAATTCCTTTACAACATCACTGGCCTTGATTTGACCATTTTCAATTGCTTTTAGTAAATCTTCTTTACCGATTCTCTCTTTTGCTTTTTTAATAGCTGCTGCTTTGTCAGTAATCTTGTCATCTGCCTTAATTTTAGCTTCGGCATCCTTTTCAAGTTCTGTCAAAGCCTTCATCACTGCTTCTTTAGCATCAGCTTCTTCCTTTTTAGCAGCAGCTAGCTCAGCATCAGCAGCCTGTTTAGCTTTTTCAGCTTTGGCTTTTGCCTCTTCTGCAGCTTTAGCATCATCTGCTTCGGATTTTGCTTTCTTAGCAGCTTCTTCAGCTTTTGCTTTCGCTTCCTCTACTTTTTTCTGTAGTTCAGCAACTTTAGCTTCAGCTTCTTTTCTAGCTGCTTCCGCTTTTTCAAGATCCTTTTTAGATTTTTCGGATGCTTTGCTAGTGTTAGTAGTATTTGATTCATCAGCTTTTACAGCCAATTGCTGAACGCTAGTAAGACTAGCCCCTAAAACTACCGCACTGGCTAGGCTAGCAAAAATCATCTTTTTCTTCCCCATTTAGGTCACCTCTTTATTATTATTTTTAATCACCTGAATCACCATCATTATACTCTTCTACAACATATATGTCAAGTATTTTCCCAATGTTTACCCAATATTTATCTAAAATTATGATTCGGATAACTCCCCCTAGTCTGGTCAAAGTGGAAATTGGCCTAAAACAGATTTTTATGGTGGAATTTAGTGTGAGACGTTTGAGTTAGAAATGAGCTCTACTATGACAAAACATAAATACCTGACCCTTTCAGACCCTCATGAATTCTCTAGGCTGGAGATTTTGGCTCTATAATATTTGTAGTAGGAAAATCCCCTATGGATATTATGGAGCCTATTTTGTTGTAGAAAAAAAGTCCCATAAGATCTATAATGAAAAGCAACCAAACCATCATTAGAAAGATTCATATGGAACAATTACATTTTATCACAAAACTACTCGATATCAAAGACCCTAATGCCCAAATTATGGATATCATTAATAGAAGGAAATCATTGCTCCCGACTTTATCACTTA
>NZ_VMNC01000128.1:0-6137 GCF_013277505.1 Streptococcus sp. k-378
GCTGCCCATACTGAAGGGACAGCACAATCAAAATGTGCCGCAATTTCCCGTAAAAAAGCATCTGGATGAGCCTCTACAAAGGCTTTCAATTCCTCTAAAGGAATCTTTCGGTTTTTGACGACTCGCTTTTTCCTCTCCAAGTGTCCTTGTTCGCGTCTTTCTTTTCCCACATGAAGAGAGTTCTGACGCCAACATCAAAAACCTTGGCTGCCTCGACATGGCTCTGCCCCTCTTTGATGTAATCTAATGCTCGCTGTTTAAAATCTGTACTATATGCCATGGCTTTATTATAACATGCTTGTTTGAAACTAAGCAACTATAACTATTTTTTTAAACTCAATAAGTTCTGTACTCTCATTCAAAATTTGCTCGTCAAAAAAAATAATCCATACTAACACTAAGTCTTTTAGCTAGTTGATGCAATAATTCTGAACCTGGAGTATATTCTCCGTTCTCCAAACGACTAATCTGACCTTGCTTACAAATTCCTTCAGCTAACTCTTTCTGAGATAATTTCAATTCTTTTCTTCTGCTCTTAATTCGAGTAGCTAATAAGCTTCCCACACTATTTCCTCCAATCTACTACTGCTAATCATTTTATCACGATTTCTGTAACAATTAAAATACATTTAAATTACTCTAATGGGATGTTGAAGCCTCTCTCTTTACTATCAATTGCAAAATTTATAGTGTTAACTAATTTCTCCAATCTCCTCACTTGATGTTCATACTCGTCTATATATTCATTCATCTGTTTTTGACAATCTTCAATCTCTTTCTCCCCCAATTATTCACACCTAACACAAAAAGCATCCAGAATCGATATGAAACCGAGGATTCTAGGTGCTTTCTCTTTTCACCCATTGGGTGCTGTTTTTACTGGACAAAAGGGAGTTTCTCCTTTATGATATAATCGAAAACAAAATCAAAACAAAGGAAATTCCAATGACCAGTATATAAAATAAATCTACGAAAAACAATACTTTATCACACTTTTCTTTCGATGGTGGAAATCTGACCAATCAAGCTGGTCTTCTGCTCTTCAAAGAACTCTTCACAAAGTTGAATCTAAAAGAAACTATTTCAAAACATCTTGTGAGCGATGATAAACGACGCTATTATCACTATTCGGATGCCGATATTGTCATCCAATTTCTCTTTCAAATCCTTACAGGCTATGACATAGACTATGCCTGTAAGAAATTAAAATCAGATGCTTATTTTCCAAAACTGTTGGAAACTGGACAAGTTGCGTCTCAACCAACCTTGTCTCGCTTTCTGTCACGTTCAACAGAAGCAACTGTTGGGAGCTTACGAAGACTAAACTTTGAACTGGTTCAACTCTTTTTACAAATGCAAAGCCAACCCAGTCTTATCGTTGATGTGGATTCCACTCATTTTACCACTTATGGGCATCAAGAGGGAGCCGACTATAATGCTCATTATCAGGTGACAGCTTATCATCCCCTTTATGCCTTTGAAAGCCAGACTGGCTATTGTCTGAATGCCCAGTTACGTTCTGGAAATCGCTATTGTTCAGAAGGAGCAGATGCCCTTATTCACCCCATTTTAGAGCAGTTTGACCATCTGATTTTTCGTATGGATAGCGGTTTTGTGAGCCCAAAACTCTATGATTTACTGGAAGATAGAGGTCATGCCTATTTGACCAAACTGAAAAGGAACGCTGTTCTGAGTCGCTTGGGAGATTTAACCTTGCCTTGTTCAGAGGATTTGAGTATTTTACCTCATTCTTCCTATTCAGAGTCCCTTTATAAAGCCGATTCTTGGCGCCAGCCACGTCGTGTTTGCCAATTTTCCCAAAGACAGGAAGGGGAATTGTTCTATGATGTGGTCTCTCTTGTAACCAATTTAAGCAGTGTAGATAGTGAGGAGCTGTTTCAATTCTATCGTGAACGAGGGAATGCTGAAAACTTTATCAAAGAAAGGAAAGCAGGATTCTTTGGGGATAAGACAGATAGTTCGACCATGGTTAAGAATGAAGTACGTATGATGATGGGCTATCTGGCTTATAATCTCTACCTCTTTTTAAAGCAGCTAGCTGGTGATGAAGTAAAGGCCTTGACTATCAAGCGTTTTCGACCTCTCTTCCTTCATATTGCCGAAAATATGTCTCTACTGCTAGACGACATATTCTCAAATTCTCAAGTCTATACGCCTATTCAAAACAGTTTCAAGCCTTATTTGATACAATCTGCCAGATAAATCTGATACTCCCTGTTCCATATAGAGCTAGAGGGCAGGGGAAAACATGCCTAACAGAATAAGTCACCTTATTTTAGAAATCGAGCATCAAACCAAGGGAGGAGTCTGCCCTTTTTTAGGAAAAAATCAAGACAAATCTCCTCAATAATGTCTCAAATATTAGAAATCAAGCAAAATCACCAGAAGGACAGTAGTTTAACTAGCTTTTCTGGTGATTTTCGAAGAGTATTGTTTCTTTCGTCATACTTCAAATAGTCTAGCCACATACATTTGAAGCTGCTACCTCAATACAAGCAGGCTTGAGGGTCGCTCTTGGGTTCACCGATAGATAATAGGCACGTAGGCCTTGCACATTAGATTTATAGTATATTAAAATAATATATGAACAAATCGATTAGGAAAGGCAAATTAATTTTTATACTCAATGAAAATCAAAGAGCAAACTAGGAAACTAGCCGCAGGCCGTACTTGAGTACGGTAAGGCGACGTTGACGTGGTTTGAAGAGATTTTCGAAGAGTATTAGAAATGTTTTAGTAGCTATGATGTCCTATTCCAGATTCAATCCACTATACGATAGACTCGTCGTATAAAAAAACTGCAATCCACAGATTGCAGTCTTTCTTTATTTTCTGGCTTGATAGCGACTAGTCAGAATGAAAATCACTGTAAAGACCAACATCATGACACCATAAACAGGCAACGTTCGTTCTGTAAAGGTTGAAATTTCAAGCAGTTTTTGGATTCTTGGGAAGAGAGCTGTCGCTAGGAAACCTCCTACTGACCAGACAATCAAGAGGACACGCCAGAGTGTGAATGGCATGCAGGCCCTAAATACGGACAAGAAACCAATAGACCCTAGTAGATAATAGAGTAGAGTTGAGATTTCTAACTCAGACCAACCTTGACTCGCGCCAAACATTTTCACAAAGAGAACGCTGAATACGACCATAAGGGCACTTGGTAGGGCTCGAAGCATGGATTTTCTGAGGAAATTCTGCTCAACAGGTTTGATATTTCGCTCAAAAGTCAGAACGAATGGTGGGAAACCTTCCACAAACTGGTCAATCATGGTAATCTGGATCGGAATGAAGGGGAAAATCAAAATCCACTCTGACCGACCTAGTAAAGCACTGGCAATACAGATGACTGCTAACAGGAAGGAATAGATGGTCTTTATCAAGAAAATCGGGGCGATATGGGCAATGTTATTGACCACGCGACGACCCTCGAAGAGAATCTCAGGAACATCATTAAAGTCTGAGTTCAAGAGAACCAGATTGGCAATCTGACGGGTTGCTGGATCCCCCTCCGCCATCACGATAGAACAATCCGCCTCACGAAGGGCCAAGATATCATTAACCCCGTCCCCTGTCATAGCCGTTGTATGACCCGCTTTTTTCAACGTTTGGATGATGAGTTTCTTTTGATGAGGGGAAACACGTCCGAAAATAGCTGTCTCCTCCGCCATGGCCATCAATTCCTCATCGATGATTTTCGAACAATCTACATAGCTATGGTAGTCCGCAAAACCAGCCTTCTGGGCAATGCTGGACACCGTAACGGGATTGTCACCAGAAATAATCTTGAGGCCCACTTCCTGAGAACGGAGATAGTCCAGCGTCTCTGCTGCTCCTTCTCGAATAGGATCCAAAATTTCCAGCAAGGCTAAAGCCTGAATATCAGAAGGTTTCTGTGGCTTGTGATGGTCTAATTTCTCCTGACTAAGAGCTAAGACCAAGACACGTGCCCCTCTCTCCAAGGCCTCCCTGGCTTCTGGGACTTCAGAATCCAGCAACATCTCAGGTGCCCCTAAGAAAACTGTCCCCAAGCTTTCTAACTCCATAGCCCCCCACTTGCGGTCGCTCGAGAAGGGAAGATTGGAAATCATAGGATAAGCAACATCTCCCACAAAACGCTGGCGAATGGCTTGGGCAGTTGGATTCTTATCCTCACTATGGGCTATGTAACTGGTCAGGATGCTGGCAATAGCCTCTTCACCATAAGTTTCCGTCAGTGGAAGAACGGCCTCCACCTGCATCTTTCCTTGGGTGATGGTACCCGTCTTGTCCAAACAGAGCATATCCACGCGCGCCAAGGTCTCAACAGAGTACATCTCCTGCACCAAGACCTTTTTCAAGCCCAGCTTAATCACTGCGGTCAGGAGCGAAGTGATGGTCAAAAGGGCAATTCCCTTAGGCAACATTCCCAAAAGGGCTGTCGATGAGTTTACAACGGATGACTTGAGAGGCAGGCCTTTTAAAATCAAGGCTTCTAGCAAGAGAGCCAGACCGAAAGGAATGATAATCTTTCCAGTAAAACCAGCTAGCTTGTCCAGAGATTTCATGATACGGGAGTTGATCAGTTTCACTGTCTTAGCTTCCAGCATGAGTTTGGCAGCATAGTTGTCTGCACCGACATGGTGAACTTGAGCTAAAACTGACCCACTAGCTAGGAAACTTCCTGACAAAAGTAAGCCGTCAACTTCCTTTTGCACCAAATCACTTTCTCCCGTTAACATGGCTTCATTGACTTCCGCAAAGCCTTCCAAAACCAAGGCATCACTAGGAATCTGCTCTCCTGCAGACAAACGAATGACATCTCCTAACACCAATTCTTCAGGATTCAGAGCCACTTCTTGGCCATCACGAATAGTCTTGACCTTTTCCTTGGTCATGAGATTGAGCTTATCCACCATGTGTTTGGCGCGTAGCTCGGTCACGATCCCAGAAAAAGCGTTAAAGCAGATAACAGCAAAAAAGACCAGATTGCTCCAAGCCTGCACAAAGGCAAGGGCCAAAGCAATGGCAAAGTTCAAAGCGTTAAAAAGGGTAAAGACATTTCGTTTAACGATTTGCCAAGTGCTGGTACTGGCCGAAGCAGTAAAATCATTGACCAAGCCCTTAGACTGTCTTTCCTTGACTTCTCTTTGGGTTAATCCCATAATCTTATTTTTATCCATAAATTCTATCATATCATTTTTTCTAAAAGAATTCTAATCTCATCCCAAATATGCACCTAGTCAAGGGAAAAGTTTGCCAGCCCTCCTTTGATAAGGTATAATAATAACAAGAAAAGAATCGAAGGAGATCGCATGTTTTATACTTATTTGCGTGGATTAGTTGTATTGCTCTTATGGTCCATCAATGGCAATGCTCACTATCATAATACTGATAAAATTCCTAATCAAGATGAAAATTATATTTTAGTTGCGCCTCACCGTACCTGGTGGGATCCTGTTTATATGGCCTTTGCGACCAAGCCAAAACAGTTCATCTTTATGGCAAAAAAAGAACTCTTTACCAACCGTATCTTTGGTTGGTGGATTCGTATGTGTGGCGCCTTTCCCATCGACCGTGAAAATCCCAGCGCCTCAGCCATCAAATATCCTATCAACGTTCTCAAAAAAAGTGACCTCTCTCTCATCATGTTTCCAAGTGGTAGCCGCCACTCAAACGATGTCAAGGGGGGCGTAGCACTGATTGCCAAAATGGCCAAGGTCCATATCATGCCGGTTACCTACACCGGTCCCATGACTTTGAAGGGCTTGATTAGCCGTGAACGTGTCGATATGAACTTTGGAAATCCAATCGATATCTCAGATATCAAGAAAATGAATGATGAAGGCATTGAAACAGTCGCCAATCGTATTCAAACAGAATTCCAACGTCTGGACGAAGAAACGAAACAATGGCACAATGATAAAAAACCAAATCCACTCTGGTGGTTTATCCGCATCCCTGCCCTCATCCTTGCTATTATCCTCGCTATCCTAACCATCATCTTTAGCTTTATCGCAAGCTTCATCTGGAACCCAGATAAGAAAAGAGATGAACTTGCATAGAAGAAATGAACCTTGGCCAAACAGCTAAGGTTTTCATTTATATAGTAGATTGGAACTAGAATAGTACACCTC
>NZ_VMNC01000129.1:0-582 GCF_013277505.1 Streptococcus sp. k-378
ATTCCTCTAAAGGAATCTTTCGGTTTTTGACGACTCGCTTTTTCATCTCTAAGTGTCCTTGTTCACGTAAGTTCTTTTTCCATGTGAAGAGAGTTCTGACGCCGACATCAAAAACCTTGGCTGCCTCGACATGGCTGTGCCCCTCTTTGATGTAATCTAATGCTCGCTGTTTAAAATCTGTACTATATGCCATAGCTTTATTATAACATGCTTGTTTGAAACTAAGCAACTATATCACAAGATATTTTTTCGTTTCATTCATATTCAGTTGGATACTTTTCATACGACTATTTTATCAAATGGGACATTTTCACGTTCGAATGAAAGTTCTATAATGAAGTTAGCCACCCAGCCCTCCTAAAAATTAGATGTTTTAACTAGCTGATAGTTAGCCCTCGATTTCATTTGATAAGAGGCTTGGAGCTGTTAAGCTGACAAGCCAAGGCTAAGATTAGCCTTGGTTTAGCTGACAAAACTGCTTCAAGGGTTCCTCTTGTCAAATGAAAGCTCTTCTAGGCATAAGAAAACACCTCTGTGTTATACTTGTTGTTCAACCACAAACACAAGAAAGGCACAGAGATG
>NZ_VMNC01000013.1:0-31771 GCF_013277505.1 Streptococcus sp. k-378
GGTATGAATGATTTGGGGTATAGTATATTGAATCTATAACAGTACATCTTGACTGCTAAAATATTTCTATAAATTAATTTGACTTTCCTGATAGAGTTGTTCACATCTTATTTCAATTCACTATACAATCCAGTTCCTAAAACTTTGCTAGAAATTGATTTGGCTTTCCGAATTAATTTGTTCAAATTTTATTTCATTTCAATATACTGAAAAATCCATTCACTAGCACAGGGCAAGAGGGAGTCGCTATTGATTTCAACGGTAGCAGGTACATACAGAGGACTCCTACCTCAGATATACTGCAATATCATCGTATGCAAAAAACCTCTGAGATTGTTCTCAAAGGTTCTGATTTTGCTAATTGCTGTTCTCAACTGCTGCAGTAATAAAGGCAGTGTAGAGTTCTTCTGGTCGATTTGGACGGCTTGACAGTTCAGGGTGATACTGACATGCTACAAAGAATTTATTTTCAGGAATTTCCACAATTTCTACCAAACGATTGTCTGGAGAAACTCCTGAGAAGACAAAACCTGCTGCCTCAAACTGCTCACGGAAGGCGTTGTTAAACTCATAGCGGTGACGGTGACGGCGTTGCACCACTTCTTGATTGTGATAAGCAGCTGCTGCCTTAGAGCCACGTTTCAACTTAGATGGATAAAGTCCCAAACGAAGGGTACCACCCATGTCCTCAACATCAATCTGATCACGCATGATATCAATGATAGGATATTTTGTTTCTGGTGCAAGCTCTGCAGAATTGGCACCTTCAAGCCCCAGAACATGACGAGCAAACTCGATACAAGTCAACTGCATGCCCAAGCAGACACCCAACATTGGAACATCATTCTCACGTGCATAGCGGATGGCTTGGACTTTCCCTTCAGTACCACGCTGGCCAAAACCACCTGGTACGATGATTCCGTCCGCATCAGACAAAAGCTCTGCCACATTCTCTGCTGTCACATCATTGGCATTGACCCAATTGATTTTCACTTCTGCGTCGTTAGCATAACCAGAGTGTTTCAAGGCTTCAACCACAGAAATGTAGGCATCTTGCAATTCAACATACTTACCGACAAGGGAAATTTTAACTTGTTTCTTGAGGTTCATGACCTTGTCCACCATGGCTGACCATTCTGTCATATCCGCTGCTGGTGCGTCTAATTTCAAATGGTCACAGACAATTTGGTCCATACCTTGTGCCTGCAAGTTCAGTGGAATTTGGTAAAGATGTTCGACATCCAACGATTCGATAACGGCTTCTGGTGCCACATCACAGAACTGGGCCAGTTTATTTTTAATTCCTTGACCAGCTGGCTCTTCTGTACGAATCACCAACATATTTGGTTGGATTCCCAATCCACGCAATTCTTTTACAGAGTGCTGAGTTGGTTTGGTCTTCATTTCACCAGCGGCCTTGAGGTAAGGAAGCAAGGTTGTATGGATGTACATAACATTATCCGCACCCACATCCGCCTTCATCTGACGAAGGGCCTCTAGGAATGGCAAGGACTCGATATCTCCAACAGTTCCACCAACCTCTGTGATAATGACATCAGAGTCGGTCGTTAGAGCGGCACGCTTGATTTTTTCTTTTAAAGCATCTGTGATATGAGGAATAACCTGAACAGTTGCCCCAAGGTATTCTCCACGACGTTCCTTACGAAGAACTTCACTGTAAATTTTACCAGTTGTCACGTTGGAATATTTGTTGAGATTGATATCGATGAAACGTTCATAGTGACCCAAGTCCAAATCTGTTTCAGCTCCGTCATCTGTCACAAAAACTTCCCCGTGCTGATAAGGGCTCATAGTTCCCGGATCGATATTGATATAAGGGTCAAATTTTTGAATGGTTACTTTGAGACCACGATTTTTCAAGAGACGGCCTAGACTCGCTGCCACAATCCCTTTCCCAATAGACGATACGACACCACCAGTTACAAAAATATATTTCGTAGACATAGATTCCTCTTTCTAAAATGCTCAAGACCTTGTTAACTACGAGGGGAGATAGAAAACAAGACCCTACTAATAAGAATAATCTGGGACAACTGCACCAGATTCACAACTAATACTCTTCGAAAATCTCTTCAAACCGCGTCAACGTCGCCTTGCCGTAGATATGTGTTCCTGACTTTGTCAGTCTTATCTACAATCTCAAAACAGTGTTTTGAGCAACCTGCGGCTAGTTTGCTCTTTGATTTTCATTGAGTATAAAACACAAGAAGATAACTTCTTGAAAAAACAAAAATAGCTCCCTAAGAACTAGGGAGCCCCGACCTCTAAAAGAGGTGCCCGAACAATATGATACCTAAAAATAGGATAATTGTCAATAGCTAACTCTTATTCCTCGCTGTTTTCAGCATCATCTTCTGAGAACTCGTCATCTTCCTCGTTGAGATCCACGTCTTCACCCAAGTCATCAGGAGCGATTTCGTTGATTTCTGCATCATAAGCTTCCACTTCGTTTTTCTCATCATCTGGATTTTCATCATCGTATGAAAGAGCAGGATCTGCTTCGTATGCATCTTCGTCTTCTGGATCATCCGCATTGTAGTCAATGGCATCTGAATCACCATCCATGAAGGCATTGACACGTTTTTTCTTAGCTTTTGGTGCTACTTCATCGTCGTCATTTTCTTCAAGAGCGATAATTTCTTCGTCGATTTCGTCCACACCATACCATGAACGAAGACCCCATTTGTTGTCTCCAAGTGAGATGAAGCTACCGTCAAAGTTCAACTCTGTGTAGAACAAAGGCAAAGCTTCGCGGATATCGCTGTTTGATGTTCCAAGGTAGTTTTGAATTTCGTTTACAAGATCGCTAAAATGCATCTCATGATCGCGACCACGAAGTTCCAAGATAGCACGCGCTACCTCAATCATAGATAGTTCACTTTTTTCTTGCCCAGCAAATACTTCTAATTCCAAAGCGTTTCTCCTCATTTATACTACTATCGCCAGAGCGAACAGACTCTGACCTCATTTTATCATTTACTCTTTATTTTACGATAATTTTGCAGAATAGTCAAAGGTTAAGGGGGAGAAAGTGACAGGATTAGATTATTTTCAATATAAAACTCATTCCTTTTTCTGTTGCTCCATTTTCCACAAATCCAAGCGACTTGAAACACCTCCTAGAAGCATGATTGTAGGTGTAGATTTCCCTGACTCTCAATTCTTTCCATCCTTTTACTCGAGCCAATTCAATCAAAGCACTTAGAATCTTTTTTCCAAGTCCTCGATGTTGGTAAGCGGAATTCCCAATCACAATGGGGAGATTATCCTGAGATAGTGTAACATCCCCAATTGGAAACCATTCTCCCTTCTCCTTGACTTCAATCCAAAAAAGCTCTCCATGCTTATCCAAATAAGAATACATAGCTTCCAGGGTCGCTGGACTATAAGGTCTCTTCACCCCATCTACGAGGTAAACCAAGTTCACATCCTGATACCAAGCAAAAGCTTCTTCACAATGATTGACCTTATCATAAGGAACAAGACGCAGTGCATTATCTATTTGTAAAATCCGTTTCATCTGCTTTCCTTTTCAACAAAAGAGTTGCTGCTTGATTAAAACCATCACACCAGTTATACCATTTTGCTTCATACTCATCTTGAGCTAAGATATGATTTTTTAAATCCAGAACAGAGTAAATTTTTCTTTCTTCGCAGGCTTGCGCATAGAGATGATATAGTTCATCACCGCCGTCTCTATCAAACTCAGCAGAAATCGTATCTCGACCTGCCAATAAAGCCTGATAAGCCCTGTGATGCCCATCTGTAATCAACAAGCAATTTCCAAATGCAAGAATACTAATTGGATCAACATTGTTTAGTTCTACAGACTGATAAAGTATCTGAATATCTTGCAACTTCTTTTCTGATAAATATAGTTGAGTCGGATGAAGATCTGCTATATTGACTTTCATTTCTTTCTCCTCAAGGGAATTTGATACTCACTTCTGCTTGCCTTTAAATCGCCATTGGAAGCGTAGCTTGTCATAGAAGGGAAATTCGATAAACAAGACTCCCAAGCCCACACAGAGACTGGCAAGGACATCTGACGGGTAATGAACTCCCAGATAGACCCTTGATACCAACACACTGACTAGGTAGAGACCTAGCACGATTTGCACGATTCTTCTCCAGACTGGATCTTTAATTCGTTGACTGAGAATGACAATCAGAGAACCGACCATCAAGGTTACAGCCAGAGAATGGCCACTTGGAAAGGAAAATCCCTTCTCCTCAACCAAGTGTAAAATAGCTGGTCGTGGGCGCTGGTAGATATTTTTAAAGGTCACGATTAAAAGACCTGCCAAAGCCAGATTTCCCAGCATGAAGAAACTTTCTATCTTCCATCGCTTACGATAAAAGATAAAGGCTACGATGGCAACCCAAGTGATAATCACTGGAATATCAATCAAGCGTGTGATGGCTCGGAAAAGAATAGTCAAGTAATCTGGCAAGTCTCCTCGAACGGCAGTCTGTATCGGTTGATCAAAACCGACCAGCGTTTCAGGGTAAAATTTGACCATGTAGCCAAGAATAACGAAAAGTAAAAGGGCAAAACTGCCCTTCATTAAAAATGTTTGTTTATCTTTCATAATGTTTTAAGGTTGGTTTCAAGAGAACATACAACAACCAGAATGAAACGGAAAAGATTACACCCTCAATCAAGTTAAAAGGCAACACCATAGTCATTAGGTAGTTGGAAAGTCCCAAAATTTTTCCAATATCAAAGTTAGCAAACTTAGCGTACAAAGGAACAGCATAAACATAGTTGAGAAGCAACATAGCCACGGTTAGACCAATAGTCCCAGCTAGAGAGCCTAGTAGGAAACGAAGAGTTGTCCGTTCCTTTTTCCAAATCAAAGCAAAGACGATGACAAAAACTCCCAAAGCTACGATATTCATTGGCAAACCAATGTAAGTATTCACTCCCTGGCTGTTAAGAAGCAATTTCAAGAGTGAGCGAAGCAAGAGAATTCCTAGAGCAGCAGGCAGATCCATGACCACCAAGCCCACAAGGACTGGCAAGATACTAAATTCGATCTTGAGGAAGGACGCCGCTGGTAAAAGCGGAAAGTCAAAGTACATCAGCACAAATGAGATGGCTGATAAAATCGCAATGGTCGAAAGTCGACGTGTGTTTGTCATAACAGGTTCCTCCAATTTTCTATAAAATCAGAAGAAGTTAGAAAGGATTCCTCTATCTATTCTCACTTTTTATATCCCAAAAGTTCCCTCTCACTCTATCAAAATAAAGCAAGCGGTTACAATCTAGCTATAAATCTATCAGAACAGACAAAGCTATTCTTTCGTCTTCTCCCATCCAGACTATACTGTCGGTTGTGGAATCTCACCACATCAGCTTGCGCTCGCGGACTTATTTGGCTAAGATATTTTAGATTTATCTAGGCGTCGCAGTCGAAGATAATACTTAAAGTATATCGAGACAAGACAACGACGAGAAAGCTAAAATAGCTAGTCAAATTTACCGCCGGTCGGGAATTTCACCCTGCCCTGAAGACTCTTTTATCATAACAAAAAACGCTTGCAAGCGCAAGCATTTTGTTCATTTTCATTTTCATTTTTTATTTCAATTTATCCACTTCATAGGTATGAACAAGCTCAAGACCTGCAAAGTTCTGCTGGCGGAGGGCTTCGTAGACAATCATGCAGACGGTATTAGACACATTGAGACTGCGGACGTGTTCATCATTCATAGGAATACGGAGAGCTTTCTCAGGATGTTCGCGCATAAAGTCCTCAGGCAAGCCCTTATCTTCACGTCCAAAGAGAAAATAGTAGTCCTCGTCAGTCGATAAATCCACCTCAGAATAGACTTTTTCCGCGAATTTCGAAATCAGATAAAGTTTTCCCTTCATCTGAGACATGAAATCCTCTAAACTGTCATAAAAATAAATCTCTAGCTTATCCCAATAATCCAATCCAGCTCGCTTCATCTTGCGGTCATCAATAGGAAAGCCCATTGGCTTGATGATGTGGAGGGGAGAATTGGTCGCAGCGCAAGTACGCGCGATATTGCCTGTATTTTGTGGAATTTGTGGTTCAAATAATACAATGTGATTTGTCATGACTTGCTTCCTTTTACCATTGCAAAAAAATAGCCACACTGCCCGGAGTCAAGCTCAGCAAACAGCGTGGTTAAGGCATCGTTAACTTACCTCACAACAGGTTTGAAGTAAATCAGCGAAACTACTTTCTTAGTATAACACTTTCAGAATCATTGTCAATAGAAACGACTTGATTTTTTCAATTTTTTCAAGCTATTTCCAAGGGTTGTAAAATCGTCCCTGATTCTGCAAGATAAGTAGTAAACTAGTTACTAAAAACAAGGCTGCCAAGAACAAGGTAAGATAGTCTCCTTTTTTCAAGGCCTGATAACTATACCAAGTGCGTTTTTTCTCTTTCCCAAAGCGGCGAAGCTCCATGGCGGTCGCAATGGTATCAATGCGTTCTAGCGAGCTAAAAATCAAGGGAGTGATAATGCGCAGATTGCCTTTGATTCGTTGCATAAGAGAAGCTTTCTTGGATAATTCCATCCCACGCGCCTCCTGAGACATCTTGATAGTAAAGAATTCTTCCTGCAAATCTGGAATATAGCGCAAAGTCAGGCTGACTGAATAGGCAATCTTGTAAGGCACACCAATTTGATTTAAACTGGAAGCAAACTGACTAGGATGGGTTGTCATCAAAAAGATAATAGCCAGAGGAATGGTGCAGAGATACTTAATGGCCAAATTTAGCAGATAAAAGAGCTCCTGGCTGGTTAGGGTATAGGCACCGATTCCCTGCCAAATCACACTTCTCTCTCCGTAAAGTCCAACCCCCTACTCAGGAGAAAAGAGATAGACCATCAAGACGTTTAAAACGGCAAATACCGTCGCAAAAACGGCCACAAAGGAAACATCTTTAAAGCGGATTTCTGACAAATAGAGGAGAAAAACCGAAAAGATGGCAATCAGAACAAGTAGTCTAGTATCATAGCTAATCATGGCCGCCAATGATACAAGGATGAAAAAGAGGAGTTTAGCAGCTCCTGACAAGCGATGAATCACAGTATCTCTATGCTGGTAACCAATTAGTTTAGCTTGCATCCTTCTCTCCTTTCTTTATAAAATGCCGTTAAAGCAAGTGGATCCACGTCGAGTTTCTTTGCCAAGTTGAAGATAGAGGTTTCTTTTAGATTGGCTTTTACTAACAGCTCAGGATTGCTCAAGAGACTAGCTGGATCAGTATCGGCAATCAATTCCCCATCCACCATGACAAGAGCCCGATCTGAATAATCCAGCATCAATTGCATATCATGGGTAATCATGACAATGGTATGACCTTTTTGATGCAGTTCTTCAAGAAATTCCATAATCTCAGTATAGTTCTTCTGGTCTTGACCAGCTGTCGGTTCATCTAAGAGGATAATTTCAGCCCCCAAGACCAAAATTGAAGCAATGGTGACACGTTTTTTCTGACCAAATGACAGGGCAGAAATGGGCCAATTACGGAATTCATATAGACCGCAGATTTTCAAGGTTTCATAGACTCTCGTTTCAATTTCCTGCTCGTCCACACCTCGCAAACGAAGTCCCATAGCCACCTCATCAAAAATCATATTGCTTGAAATCATTTGATTGGGATTTTGCAGCACATAGCCTATTCGTTCCGCCCGCTCTGCAACAGAATCTCCTTTGATATCCTGTTCTTCCCAAAGATAGCGCCCTTCCGTCTGAATAAAGCTACTTAAGGCCTTGGCAAGGGTTGATTTTCCAGCCCCATTTTTTCCGACAATAGCAATCTTTTCGCCCTTTTTAATATCCAAATGTAGGGACTTTAAAATCGGTCTATCATCATAAGAAAACGACACGTCCTCTAGTCTAAAGAGTGACTGCAATTCTGGGGTTTCTTTTACTAGTTCCGTCCGCAACTGAACCTGACCTTTTGAGATAGACATGTTATCCAGATTTGCTAACTGTTCTTCCTTGACTAAATCCACACCCAATTGACGGAGAGTGGTTAGATAAAGGGGTTCTCGAATTCCATTTTGTGTCAATAAATCAGTCGAAAGTAGCTGGTCAGGGCTCCCATTAAAGAGGATACGACCATCGTTTATCAAGACAATCCGATCGACAGGGCGATGCAGAACATCCTCCAAACGGTGCTCGATAATAAGAGTCGTCGTCCCCTCTTCCTTATGAATCTGGTCAATCACTTCGATAATATCCTGACCTGACTTGGGATCCAGATTGGCGAGTGGCTCATCAAACAAGAGAATCGGACTTTCATCAATCAAGACACCAGCCAGACTGACTCGCTGCTTTTGTCCACCAGACAAATCCTGAGGTCGCTGAGCTAGTAAATCAAGAAGGTCAAGCTTTTCAGCCCATTTATGAACACGACTTTTCATGTCATCTAGAGCTGTCACGTCATTTTCCAGAGCAAAAGCCAAATCTTCTGCCACAGACAGGCCGATAAACTGCCCATCTGTATCCTGCAAAACTGTACTGACCAGATGAGATTTATCGTAGATGCTCATATCAAAGGCTGCTTGCCCCTTGATCACAAATTCTCCAGACATCTGGCCCTTGTAAATATTGGGAATAATTCCATTCAAACACTGACCTAAGGTAGACTTGCCTGACCCAGATGGGCCAACAATTAAGACTTTCTCTCCCTTGTAAATAGTCAAGTCTACCCCTTGCAGGGTCGGTTCTTGTTGTGTTTCATACCGGAAAGAGAAATCCTTCCACTCAATTATAGCTTCTTTCATCTTACTCTCTTCATTCGCTTCTTCTACTCAATGAAAATCAAAGAGCAAACCAGAAAGCTAGCCGTAGGTTGCTCAAAACACTGTTTTGAGGTTGTAGATAGAGCTGACGCGGTTTGAATTAGATTTTCGCAGAGTATTAGACTTCTATTTTATCATAAATCTACCCCTTCTTGCAGTCTCTTCTCTTAAAATCTTAGCGCCAAAAAGATTCCTATCCTAGCTAGCTTACCTAACTAATCTATAAACATCGAAAAAGACTGGTTGCCCAGCCTTTTCCTTTATGTTAATCCTTTTTCAAACTTCCTGAACGAGTCTGCGTACGTGAATAAGCTAGCAAGAGAAGGGTACCTGCAATAGCTACAGTTACAGCATTAGCAATTCCAGCAACAATCCCTTGGGCAAATACTTTTTCTGCCGCTTCTTGATAAATCACAACATCTCCAAGTGGTGCCAAGACACCCCAAACAAGAGCATTTGCAACAATCTGAATGAGGTTAAAGAAGACAATATCCTTCAACTCAAAAACACCCTGTATTACTCGAATGTATTTTCTAAAGAGTCCGACGGCTAGACCAAAGAGACCACTAGCAATAATCCAAGTCCACCATAGACCGTAGCCAGCAAGCGAGTCCTTCACTGCATGACCAATTAAACCAACAAGTAATCCCACTAGAGGCCCAAAAATGATAGACAAGAGGCTCTGTACCGCATACTGAAGCTGGATGCTTGTATTTGGAACAGGTGTCGGAATGCTGATCATCCCGATGACAACAAAGAGCGCAGCTCCAACACCGATAGCAACAACTTGTTTAATTGATTGATTTTTCATCTATATTCTCCTATTTTATGATTCTATTTTCTTTATTTCAATGGTCCAAGATGAACCGACACCTACATTATAAGCCTTGGCAAAAGAACCTTGGTTGATAGCCAGACCTAAACGATAGAGGGAGTTAATGTAAAGGATAGGTTGCCCAATTCTCACATCTGCAAATGATTTGCCATAGACAACCTGATTTTGATAGACCAGCATATCTGCATGATAGATAGTCACTTAAAAACGGTCACCGAATACTGGTTCCAGCTTGTAAAATTCTTCTCGCATAATAGAGGTCCAAAACGAACATCCAGAATATCAATGGCTCCCCTCACCAGATGATCTTCTATGATTGTATCTACGACTGGAAGCTCTACAATCTGATCCACACTGAGCTCTGGCCCCACTTCCTCAAAAGAAATGCGACCACTGGCCAGTTTAGCACCAGTATAAACATAGACATCACGACCGTAGAAGGTATAAGAATGCTCTGTATTTTGACGTCTATTGGCCACTTCAGAAATCTCACGAATAGCTACAATGCCAACGTGTTTCTTGATAAAAGAAAGCATACCATTATCTGGCGTGACAATGTATTGATTTTTTGCAGTCTTGGCAACCACACTCTTACGTTTCGAGCCGACACCTGGATCGACCACCGATACAAATGTCGTTCCCTCAGGCCAGTAATCCACCGTCTGAAAGAGACGATAGCTCCCCTCAAAAATATTATAAGGCGTGATATCGTGCGTCAAATGATGAATTTTTATGGTTGGAGACTCTTCTAAAACCACTCCAATCATAGCCGATACCGCACCATCAACCAGACCAAAGTCTGATTATAATACCAGTAAATTATTATTCATTTTATCTCCTTGTATATCCTTTATCATACCATATTTCATAGAAAGATGCTACTAGCTATTTCAATTGATTAGGGTATAGTTTTACCTTATAGCAAATTTCCTACTAAAAGCTCTTGTTATTAGCTAGTAGGTGCATTTTTTCTTGAAAAAAGGTATGATAGTTACATCATGAAAAAGTAGGTTTTGTTATGAAAATTATCCTTGTCGGAGGGGGAAAAGTTGGTTTTGCTCTCTGTCGCTCCTTGGTTGCAGAAAAGCATGATGTTTTGCTGATTGAGCAAGACGAAGCCGTCCTCAATCATATTGTCAATCGCTTTGATATCATAGGTATCCTTGGTAACGGGGCGGATTTTGCCATTCTTGAGCAAGCCAGTGTCCAAGATTGTGATATCTTTATCGCCTTGACTGAGTACGATGAAGTAAACATGATTGCAGCCGTTCTAGCCAAGAAAATGGGGGCTAAAGAGACTATCGTTCGGGTGCGAAATCCTGAATACTCTAACTCTTATTTCAAAGAAAAGAATATTCTCGGCTTTTCTCTTATCGTAAATCCTGAGCTCTTGGCTGCCCGCGCTATCGCCAATATCATTGACTTCCCCAACGCCCTATCTGTCGAACGCTTTGCTGGTGGACGCGTTAGCCTCATGGAATTTGTTGTCAAATCCACTAGCGGTCTTTGCCAAATGCCTATTTCTGATTTTCGGAAAAAATTCGGCAATGTCATTGTCTGTGCGATAGAAAGAGATCATCAAATTATCATCCCAAGTGGTGACATGACCATACAGGATAAAGATAGAATCTTTGTCACTGGTAACCGTGTTGATATGATGCTCTTCCATAATTATTTCAAATCTCGTGCTGTGAAGAGCCTTCTCATCGTTGGAGCAGGTAGAATTGCCTATTATCTACTAGGTATCCTCAAAGACAGTCGTATTGATACCAAAGTCATCGAGATTAATCCTGAAAGAGCACGTTTCTTTAGTGAGAAATTCCCTAATCTCTATATTGTCCAAGGAGATGGTACCGCAAAAGATATCTTACTAGAAGAAAGTGCTCAAAACTATGATGCAGTAGCAACCCTAACAGGAGTTGACGAAGAGAATATTATTACTTCTATGTTCCTGGATAGTGTCGGAGTACAAAAAAATATTAGCAAGGTTAACAGAACTAGTCTCCTTGAAATTATTCATGCGCCTGATTTCTCAAGCATTATCACTCCGAAAATCATCGCTGTAGATACAATCATGCACTTTATTCGTGGCCGTGTTAATGCCCAATATTCAGACCTTCAAGCCATGCACCATCTAGCAAATGGCCAAATCGAAACCCTACAATTCCATATCAAGGAAGCCAATAAAATGACTGCCAAACCTCTTTCTCAACTGAAATTGAAAAAAGGGGTTCTTATTGCAGCCATCATTCGAAAGGGCAAGACTATTTTCCCTACTGGGGAGGATACGCTTGAAGTCGGAGACAAGCTCCTAGTAACAACCTTGTTGCCAAACATCACCAAAATTTATGATTTGATTGCGAGGTAAGAAATGAATAAAAGTATGATTCGTTACCTCCTTTCAAAGTTACTTTTGATTGAAGCTGTTCTCCTCTTGGTTCCTGTTGCGATTGCCATATACTACCATGAATCGAGCCAAGTCTTTACAGCCCTCTTTACAACGATTGGGATTCTCGTATTACTAGGTGGTTCAGGAATTTTACAAAAGCCAAAAAATCAACGGATTTACGCCAAGGAGGGAATCTTGATTGTTGCCCTCTGTTGGATCCTTTGGTCTTTCTTTGGCGGTCTCCCCTTTGTTTTTGCTGGGCAAATTCCCAGCCTTATCGATGCCTTTTTTGAAATCAGTTCTGGCTTTACAACTACTGGAGCAACTATTCTGAACGATGTTTCGGTTCTCAGCCGTTCCCTCCTCTTCTGGCGAAGTTTTACCCACTTGATTGGAGGGATGGGAGTACTTGTTTTTGCACTTGCTATTATGGATAATGCCAAGAATAGCCACCTAGAAGTGATGAAGGCTGAGGTTCCTGGCCCTGTTTTTGGTAAAGTAGTATCCAAACTAAAAAACACTGCCCAGATTCTCTATCTCCTTTATCTAGCTCTCTTCTCCCTCTTTGTCATCATCTATTATCTAGCTGGCATGCCCCTATTTGATAGTTTTATCATTGCCATGGGAACAGCAGGTACAGGAGGTTTTACAGTCTATAACGATGGAATCTCCCACTATGGTAGCTCACTGATTACCTATCTAGTTAGTATCGGAGTTTTGGTTTTTGGGGTAAATTTCAATCTCTACTACTACCTCATGCTCCGTCGCGTCAAAGCCTTCTTTGGTGACGAGGAACTTCGTGCTTACTTGGTCATCGTGCTGGTTTCTACAGGCTTGATTAGCCTTAATACCCTCTATCTCTACCCAGAATTTTCCAAGAGCTTTGAAATGGCCTTCTTCCAGGTTTCCAATATCATTACAACGACTGGTTTTGGATACGGAGATATTACCAACTGGCCCCTCTTCTCCCAGTTTATCCTTCTCTTCCTCATGGCAATCGGTGGTTCTGCTGGTTCAACCGCAGGTGGACTCAAGGTTATTCGAGGCCTCATCCTTTCAAAAATTGCTAAAAATCAGATTTTGTCCATTCTATCGCCCCACCGTGTTTTGACCCTCCATGTTAATAAAACGGTGATTGACAAAGATACCCAACATAAGATTCTCAAGTACTTTGTCATCTATGCTATGATTTTGCTAGCGCTTATCTTTATTGTCAGCCTAGATAGCAATGATTTTCTGGTTGTGACCAGTGCTGTCTTTAGCTGTTTCAATAATATAGGACCTATTCTAGGAACCACTTCTAGTTTCTCAATCTTTAGTCCTATCTCAAAAATTCTCCTCTCCTTTGCAATGATTGCAGGTCGCTTGGAGATTTACCCAATCCTACTTCTCTTTATGAAGAGGACTTGGTCTAAGAGATAAAATACAACCACACCTTGTTTCTTACAAAGTGTGGTGTTTTTATTTCAGAGTTCTCAAAACACTGCTTTAAGTCAGCAGATAAAACTGCCGTATTTTGAAGAGATTTTGTCAGAGTATAAGAGTTCAAAAAATAACCCTCAGTCGACTGACCGAGGGTTCCTTATTTCATTATTCAAGAACTTGATTAGCTCAATGCGTCCAAGGCATCATCCATTGAAAGAACTTCGTGGAAGACACGTTGTGTCAATTCAGTTTTTTGTTCTGGAGTGAGGTATTTAGTGTTTACACAGTATCCAGAGATACGTACGATAACATCTTCACCAGACATAATCTTTTCGTAAACATCGTTCAAGTCCATAACGTTCAAGTTAACGTGTTGTCCACCGTTTTCAAAGTAACCATCAAGGATTGTTACCAAGTTATCAACTTGTTCGTCACGAGTCTTACCAAGAGCGCGAGGTGATACTTGTGTAGTCAATGAGATACCATCAGCTGCATAACTAAAGTCAAGGCTAGAAAGTGAGTTCAAGTTTTGCAACCATCCACCTTTAGCTTTGTTAGATGGGTTAGCACCTGGTGAGAAGAATTCAAGTTTAGACAAGTTCACAGAACCATCTTCGTTGAGGTATACACCTTTGTGGACTGGTGAGTTACCAGTTTGTTTAGAGTAAGCAACGTTAGATGTGATTGTCAATAGTGATACAGTAGCTTCTGCGTCTTTGTAAAGTTTGTGGCTACGTAGACGAGTTGTGTAAGCTTCGATCAACCATTCTGCCAATTCGTTTGAACGTGGGTCATCTTCACCCCAACGTGGGTATTCACCGATTGTTTCGTAATCGTAGATGTAGCCATTTTCATCACGGATTGGTTTAACTGTAGCATATTTGATAGCTGACAATGTATCAACAGTGTTAGCAAATCCACAGATACCGAATCCCATGTTAGCGCGTTGTTTAGTTGGCAAGAAAGCCATTTGAACTGCTTCGTAGTTGTACTTATCAGTCATGTAGTGAATGATGTTCAAAGCATCTACGTAAGTGTCAGTCAACCAGTCAAGAGATTTTTCAAAGTTAGCTTTAACTGATTCGAATTCAAGAACTTCGTCACGGATTGGTTCGATGTCAAATACTTTGTAGTCTTTGTGAACATCGTCATAACCACCGTTCAAACCAGTAAGAAGGGCTTTCAATACGTTTACACGAGCACCGAAGTACTGGATGTTGTGGCGTTGTTCTTCATTTTCTGGGTCAAGTGGAGACACACAGCATGAAATACAGCTCATTTCACCATATCCGTCTTTAGCCATTGTTGTTACACCTTCGTATTGGATAGAAGAGTGTTTGTGGCTCATGTGCATACAGTAGCGACGGAAGTTGTATGGCAATTTGTCAGTCCAAAGAACTGTCAAGTTTGGTTCTGGTGAGTTACCGATGTTGTCAAGAGTGTTCAAGAAACGGTAGTCCATCTTAGTAACACGGTGACGACCGTCGTTACCCATACCAGCCATAGAAGTTGTGATGAAGGTTGGGTCACCTGAGTACAATTGGTCGTAAGCTTTTGTACGAGCAAATTTAACTGTACGAAGTTTCATAACGAAATCATCAACGAATTCTTGGATTTCTGATTCAGTAAATGTACCACGAGCAAGGTCACGTTCTGCAAAGATGTCCAATACGATTGGCACACGTCCTAGAGATGTAGCAGCACCGTTGATAACACGGCAGACAGCCATGAAGGCGATGTTAACCCATTGGATTGCTTCTTTAGTGTTCATCGCTGGTTTGCGAACGTCAACTCCGTAAAGGTCACCCAAGCGAACAACTTGTTGCAATGCTTGATATTGAAGGTTGATTTCTTCACGAAGACGGATTGTTTCTTCATCGATTTCTTCGATTGCGTTCCAGTCGTTTACTTTTTCTTGCATCAAGTAGTCTGCACCGTAAAGAGCAAGACGTGCGTAAACACCGATGATACGTCCGCGTGAGTATGCATCTGGAAGACCAGTTACAGTGTGAGCGTGACGAGCACGACGGATGTTTGAAGTGTAAGCACGGAAGATACCGTCGTTAACTGTTGTTACGTATTTAGTAAAGATTTCGTGAACAGCTGGGTCTGGTTCGTATCCATTTTCTTTCAAAGTAGTTTCAGCCATACGGATACCACCTTTTGGCATGAAGTTCAATTTGAAGAGTTCATCATTTTGGATACCGAAGATAACTTCGTTTTCTTTATCAATAAATCCTGCTGGAATGTCAGCAATAGATGTTGGACGAGTGTCCATTGGGAAACGAGTTTCTTCGTAGTGAGCCTTAGTTTCTTCTACAATTTTTTTGATGTGAAGTGAGCGTTCTGTTGGCCCTGCAAGGAAGCTTTCATCTCCATCGTAAGGTGTGTAGTTAGCTTGTACGAAGCGTGATACACTTGCTTTTTCTTTCCAATCTACGCCTTTGAAGCCTTCCCAAGCTTTGTCAAAAATATCTTGTGCTTCAACAACTGTTTTAACAACCATGTTAATGTCCTCTATTTTCTTTCTAGTAACAGTCATCTGTTACATTTGTGAAACCAGTATACCATACAGTAACCGATTTCAACAAGCGAAAGTTCCTTATTTTTACACTTTCTTTTCTAACACAGACCATTCTCTATGCCAAACTGTATTATATTTTTGAAAAAATAAAGTCCTTTTTTCTTTTTTTCAGAAAAAAGGGTATAATAAAAGAAAATAAGCAGTAAAAAGGTGCTAGGCATGTTGATTTTCCCTTTGTTAAATGATTTGTCAAGAAAAATCATCCATATTGACATGGATGCCTTTTTTGCTGCCGTAGAAATCAGAGATAATCCTAAACTCAAAGGAAAACCTGTCATTATCGGAAGCGACCCTCGGCAAACAGGTGGGCGGGGAGTCGTTGCTACCTGTAGCTATGAAGCACGAGCTTTTGGGATCCATTCCGCCATGAGTTCCAAGGAAGCTTATGAACGATGTCCACAGGCCGTCTTCATCTCAGGGAATTATGAAAAATATAAAGCTGTGGGACTCCAGATTCGAGCTATCTTTAAGCGTTATACAGATTTGATTGAACCTATGAGCATTGACGAAGCCTATTTGGATGTAACAGAAAATAAACTCGGCATCAAGTCAGCGGTCAAAATTGCTCGCCTCATTCAAGAGGATATCTGGCAGGAACTCCATCTGACTGCTTCTGCAGGCGTTTCCTACAACAAATTCTTAGCTAAAATGGCCAGCGATTATCAAAAACCACATGGTCTGACAGTGATTTTACCTGACCAAGCTGAGGATTTTCTCAAACAAATGGATATTTCCAAGTTTCATGGAGTAGGAAAAAAGACAGTGGAAAAACTTCATCAAATGGGTGTTTTTACTGGCGCTGATTTGCTTGAAGTGCCTGAAGTGACCCTAATAGACCGATTTGGCAGACTGGGCTATGACCTTTATCGAAAGGCTCGTGGTATCCACAATTCCCCCGTCAAATCCAATCGCATCCGTAAATCAATCGGCAAGGAGAAAACCTATGGGAAGATTCTCCGTGCCGAGGAAGACATCAAAAAAGAGCTGACTCTCCTATCAGAAAGAGTCGCTCTCAATCTACATCAACAAGAAAAAGCTGGAAAAATTGTCATTTTGAAAATCCGCTACGAGGACTTTTCAACTCTCACTAAACGAAAAAGTCTGGCTCAAAAAACACAGGATGCTAGTCAGATAAGCCAAATAGCCCTGCAACTCTATGAAGAATTAAGCGAGAAAGAAAGAGGTGTCCGCCTGTTGGGGATTACCGTGACTGGATTTTAATACTCTTCGAAAATCTCTTCAAACCACGTCAGCTCTATCTGCAACCTCAAAACNNCGGCTAGCTTCCTAGTTTGCTCTTTTATTTTCATTGAGTATAAAACCTTGAAGAGTCTGGACCCTTCAAGGTTTTTCTTATACAAATAAACGGACAAAGCTATAAAATAGCAAGACACCACCAAGTACGATACGGTATTTACCAAAAAGAGTAAAGTCATGTTTTTTTACATAGCTGGTCAAGAAACGAATAGACACCATGCTGACTGCAAAAGCGACTCCCATCGCAACCAAGAGCAAGAACAATTGCCCAATGCTCAAGAGTTGTCCCGCTTTTACAAATTTGAAAATCTTTAAGGCACTGGCTCCAAACATGACAGGAATCCCTAGATAGAAGGTAAATTCTGTCACAACTGAACGACTGGTTCCATTTAACAAACCACCGACGATTGTGGCTCCAGAACGGCTAGTTCCTGGTAAAAGGGCAAGAACTTGGAAGAGTCCGATATAGAAAGCTGTCGTATAAGGAAGTTTGTCCAACTCTGTTACACTTGGCTCGATAGCACGCGCTTTATTGCGCTTTTCCAAATAGATAAAGGCAATCCCATAGATAATCAACATGAGAGCAACTGAAACCATGTTATGGAAGTGGGTATCAAACCAATCATCAAACTTAAATACTGCAAGCAAAGGTAAAGTAGCAATCAAGACCTTTAACCATAGTCTCCAAGTCTTACGAACTTCCTGCTTGTCCTTAGTCGGTTTGAAAGGATTGAGCTTGTTAAAGTAAATCACCATAACCGCTAAAATAGCACCAAGCTGAATCACGACATTAAACATGGACATAAAGGCTTCATTTTGATTTTGGTATTGGATAAATTCCTCTGCTAAAATCAAGTGACCTGTACTGGAAATCGGCAACCATTCCGTAATTCCTTCGACAATACCAAAGAAGATAGATTTTAAAATTTCAATAAGATACATAGATTACTCCTTTTTTCTATCTTCCATTATAGCATACTTTTTCAGTCTATGGCAGTTCTCTTTAAAAGGCTCCGATACTGCCGCCACCTCCGCCTCCTGAGAAGCCACCTCCAGAACTTCCACTTCCAGAAGATACGGAGTAGGTACTTGCTGTATTTGCGACACTAGCATAATGGCTCATTTGCGCGCTTGAATGATAAAACATACTGTGCCAGCCATAAGCTACATAGAGGTTTATATCTGGATTTTCCACTTGGATGTGATGAACCTTCATCAAATGACTGACCTTGTCCGCATAACCAAATAGAGTCGCATAGACCAAGAGGCGATTCCAGACCACAATACTTTCCAACTCAGCCTGATCCAATCGTGCAATCTCACGCAACATATTTTCAAAACTGGTCCAGAGATAGTAGACTTCTGCTCCTGCTTCATTTAGGACACCATCACGATTATCTAGTCGAAGCTTCCAATAATAGAAAACAGCCAAAACCAAACCTAGAAAACCAAGTATCGGCAAGAGGAGGTAAAAATAAGCATGAACATCCAAACTATACAAGAACAAACCAAATCCAATAAATAGAGGCAGGACTGTAGAGAGTCCCATACCTACTTGCAGGACCTTTTCCCCACCAGTTAAAGGACGATAATAATCTGGGAGCCCCCAGAAGGAAACTCGATTTCTCACTCCCTCTTGCATCTCTTTCAATACCTCTTCAAAAGAGGATTTGAGCTGATGTCCCTTTGCTTGAATCCGTTTTTCATCAGAGACTTTTGCTCTACGATAAAGACTATCAGATACCTTGTAATCCGCAAACAAATTGGAAAGAGTTTCTTCTTTTTTGCCTGAAAAGGCCAGATTTAGGCAGTCTTTCTCAAAACTTGACAAACCATCTTCTTTTACCAGCCTCAAGCCAACTGCATCTCCTTCTGAAATGATAGAGACATTTCCACGATCTATCACATCTAACAAGGTAGCTTGAATAAGTTGGTCAAAGGTAAATTTACCTGCTCCTTTTGTTAGAGGACTCACTTCCTCCAAGGAGGTCGAGTAGACTGCTTCTGATAAAACCATAGGCTCTAATTCCATCGGTGGTTCATAGATACGATGATTTTTGGCATATTTGACTGAAGGAGTGGTCTTTCTTCTATAGATAAAATAGAAGCAGACACTCAATAACAAGGAAATGGAAAGTAGCAAAGGGAAGACCCAAGTAAGGAGTTGTTTACTCTGCTCTTTTTCTCTAACAATCGAGTCTTCTATCTTATTAAACTCTTCTAAACGATTCCCTTCCAAACCCTGATCCCTAGCGCTAGCAAAAACAGTTCGAGGCCAATAGGCATGCAATTCAACTCCACGCTTAGCCGGAAGATTGTCCAAACGAATAGTATAATCAAGGTTACTCTTTTCAACTGTTCCCTCTCTAAAGAGTTGCCCTGTATGGAAAAAGAGTTTTTCAGCCCCCTTGTCTCCCCTTACATGAAATTCAAACTTTCCAATAGTCCCTGAACTATCTGTTAAAGGTTGCCAATTTAATTCAGCGATGTCATCATATAGAAAAAGCAAATTTTTTAAATTCCATGTGAGGTCAACTTCAACTATGTCGCCCCCCTGACCTGAATTGTAGACTTTCACAGTATAACCATTTGCTTCTTCTGTCACTTCGCTAGTAACATCTGTCAGTTCAGCACCATTTTTCGCGGCCTGAACCTTTGGATGGGAATCAATGTCAAATCCGCTAGGCATCTTGCCAGCACGTCCAAGTCCCACGATTTGGCCCTTAAAGTCCTCCTCAAACTGATAAACTATCTTCTGTCTAAATTCTGCTGTATTGTCTGCATGAATATACAAATCCCCTTGATAAGAGTTTATCTTGAAATCAATGGCAAAAACAGAGAATGGCAGAAGGAAAAACAAGCCTAAAACAAATAAGAAAAAAGTTTTTTTCATCAACTAAGCCCCCTTTTTATCTTTGCTATCATTATATCATTTTTTCATAAGTAAGGGCTTACCTATATTGAAAAATAGAGTTTTTTTCGATAAAATAGGAGACAGTTATTTTTTAATAGATTAGAAATAGGAGAAATCATGAGAAAAATATACTTATCTATTTTCACAAGTCTCTTGCTGATGCTGGGACTTGTCAATGTTGCTCAAGCCGATGAATATTTACGCATCGGGATGGAAGCAGCATATGCCCCCTTTAACTGGACCCAGGATGATGATAGCAATGGAGCTGTCAAAATCGATGGAACCAACCAGTATGCCAACGGATACGATGTTCAAATCGCCAAGAAAATCGCTAAGGACTTAGGTAAAGAACCTTTGGTTGTTAAAACCAAGTGGGAAGGTCTAGTCCCTGCCCTTACTTCTGGTAAGATTGACATGATTATCGCAGGTATGAGTCCTACTGCCGAGCGTAAACAAGAAATTGCCTTTTCAAGCAGTTACTACACTAGCGAACCAGTTTTGCTTATCAAAAAAGATTCTGCCTACGCAAATGCTAAATCTTTGAATGACTTTAATGGTGCGAAAATCACTTCTCAACAAGGTGTTTACCTTTATGACTTGATTTCACAAATCCCAGGTGCTAAAAAAGAAACAGCCATGGGAGACTTCGCTCAAATGCGCCAAGCTCTTGAGGCTGGTGTCATCGATGCCTATGTTTCTGAACGCCCAGAAGCTCTGACTGCCGAAGCTGCAAACTCTAAGTTCAAGATGGTCCAAGTAGAACCAGGTTTCAAAACTGGGGAAGAAGATACAGCTATCGCCATTGGACTTCGTAAAGATGACAATCGTATTAGCCAAATCAATGCCAGCATTGAAACCATTTCAAAAGACGACCAAGTTGCCTTGATGGATCGTATGATCAAGGAACAACCTGCCGAAGCTACAACAACTGAAGAGACTAGCAGTAGTTTCTTTAGCCAAGTTGCTAAAATTCTTTCTGAAAACTGGCAACAACTCTTGCGTGGTGCTGGTATCACTCTTTTAATCTCTATCGTCGGAACCATCACAGGTCTCATTATTGGACTTGCCATTGGTGTCTTCCGTACTGCTCCTCTCTCTGAGAATAAAGCCATTTACAGCTTACAAAAACTAGTTGGCTGGATTCTCAATGTCTACATTGAAATTTTCCGTGGTACCCCAATGATTGTTCAATCGATGGTTATCTACTATGGAACTGCTCAAGCTTTCGGTATCAACCTTGACCGCACACTGGCTGCTATCTTCATCGTTTCGATCAACACTGGTGCCTACATGACTGAAATCGTCCGTGGTGGTATCCTAGCAGTTGACAAGGGACAATTTGAAGCCGCGACTGCACTCGGTATGACTCATAACCAAACCATGCATAAGATTGTGCTACCTCAGGTTGTCCGTAACATCCTACCAGCAACTGGTAATGAATTTGTCATCAATATCAAAGATACATCTGTATTGAACGTTATCTCTGTTGTCGAACTTTATTTCTCAGGAAATACCGTGGCAACTCAAACCTATCAATACTTCCAGACATTTACAATCATCGCCGTGATTTACTTTGTCCTCACCTTCACCGTAACACGTATCCTACGCTTCATCGAACGCCGAATGGACATGGATACCTATACTACAGGTGCTAACCAAATGCAAACGGAGGATTTGAAATAATGACACAAGCAATCCTTGAAATTAAACACCTCAAAAAATCCTATGGACAAAACGAAGTGCTAAAAGACATTTCTCTGACTGTCCACAAGGGAGAGGTCATCTCTATCATCGGAAGCTCTGGAAGCGGGAAATCGACCTTCCTACGCTCCATCAACCTACTTGAAACACCAACTGATGGACAAATCCTTTATCATGGACAAAATGTCCTCGAAAAAGGCTATGACCTCACGCAATACCGTGAAAAGTTGGGGATGGTGTTCCAATCCTTTAACCTCTTTGAAAATCTCAACGTGCTTGAAAACACAATTGTCGCTCAGACAACTGTCCTTAAACGCGAACGCACAGAAGCTGAAAAGACTGCCAAAGAAAACCTAGAAAAAGTCGGCATGGGAGAACGCTACTGGCAAGCGAAGCCAAGACAACTCTCAGGGGGTCAAAAACAACGTGTGGCCATCGCTCGTGCCCTCTCCATGAATCCGGACGCTATTCTCTTTGATGAACCAACATCAGCTCTCGATCCAGAAATGGTTGGAGAAGTCCTCAAAATCATGCAAGATCTGGCTCAGGAAGGCTTGACCATGATTGTCGTAACCCACGAAATGGAATTCGCCCGTGATGTCTCTCACCGTGTTATCTTTATGGATAAGGGTGTGATTGCTGAAGAAGGCAAACCAGAAGATCTCTTCACCAATCCTAAAGAAGACCGTACAAAAGAATTCCTTCAACGCTATCTCAAATAAAAAGAAAAGGCTGCCTCAACCGTGCAGTCTTTTTGCTGTCCTCAAAATGAAAAGGCAGATTCTCTATCTCTACTACTTGAGGGTCAAGAATCCGCCGTTATCCAAAGATTAATCTTCAAATTTTTCATGATTTTTTTCATAGAAATCAATTAGGCCTAGGGCTGTTTCAAATGAAATATTTTTTACTTTTGCACGACCCTGCGCCAGAGCAATGATAGACATTTCACGCGCATTCGTTTCCTTAGAGATACGGTAGCCTGTGATTTTCTTATCACGAACCCAGCCAACAACTGATTCTACTTTTTCAAAGTTTGACTTAGCCATGTTTTTCTCCTATTTTCTTCTTTACAATACTTAATTGTATACGTTTTTACTACTTTTGTCAATAAAAAAACATATATTCAATAAAATAAATGACCCAGAATCTTCTTACTTCCTTTTTAAAGCCGATAATATATAGTTTTCCGCTTACTATAACCCATCAGTATGCTCCTAAAAAACAATTGCATTATTAAACTTTAAATTTGTAAAAATATTCACGTATGCTGAATACCAGTTTCTCAATAGGATAGACAGGATTTACTATTTCATTCTATCTATTCCTTTTAAATCAACAAGCCCACTAAAGATAGTCTTTCACTCCTCACTATCTCTAAATCATTCCGTTTTCTTTCTCCTTCTTTGGTTCCTTTCCTGTCCTTATCTATATCTTATCCATTTCACAACCGGTACTACTTACTTTGTACAATCTTGCATCTTCTGATTACATACCCACTTTCCAGCTAGTCATTTAAAATCAGTATCACTAGCTATTGCATGTCTAGCACTATTGTCTATCTCACGAGTTTTTTCGACCAACTCACCTAGCAGTCATCTCACAAACATTGATTATTTTTTTGATTCCTATTATATTTAGAGAAATCTCAAATTAGGGATATATACAATTGGGGATTTCAAAAAATTTCCTTATATATAGTAAGTAATTCTGCCGCCTTAATATAAACAGAATCGAAAATAATAGGTGTTATAGTGAGTTGTAGTAGAAATAGCACGATAAGCTTCCTAAAACCATAGGAATCGCCCCCTTTCTTCACTATCATTATAACACCTATACATTAGTTGTGCAAATAATATGATATTTTTTTATTAGTCCTCAGACAAGCATATTATAGAGCGTTTCATTCCCATTTAAGTTAATATAAGCTGGATCAAAACCTTCCATTCGACGAATTAAGCCTGCATAATCATGCTTATCTGCCAAAGCGATCCCAATCAATACTGGACCTGTTCCCTTACTAGCTCGCTTGATATACTCAAAACGGGTGATATCATCATTTGGCCCCAAGATATCATTTACAAACTCACGCAAAGCTCCTGGACGCTGTGGGAAATTGACCACAAAGTAATGTTTGATCCCATCATAAATCAAGGCACGCTCTTCCATTTCTGGCATACGGTTGATATCATTATTCCCTCCAGAAATGATACAACAAATGGTTTTCCCCTTGATATATTCAGCTAAAACCTCTAAAGAGGCGATACTAGCTGCTCCAGCAGGTTCTGCAACAATCCCTTGCTTAGAGTAGAGGTCAATCAAAGTTTCAGAAATCAATCCCTCATCGACACCTACCAAAGTTTGAACATGTTGACGCGTTGCTTCATAGGTCAACTGTCCTACCTTTTGCACAGCAATCCCATCCGCAAATTTGTCAATTTCTTTGAGTTTAACAGGTCCACCAGCTTCAAAAGCAGCTTTCATGGAACGCGCTCCATTAGCCTCTACCCCAATGACTTCAATTTCTGGACTTGTTTCCTTGATATAGGTAGAAACCCCGGCAATGAGACCGCCACCACCAACAGGGACCAAGACAGCATCAAAGTCAATCGATTCTTTTCGAGCTTCTTCTAAAATCTCATAAGCAACTGTTCCTTGACCCGCTTGGACATGAGTATCATCAAAGGGAGCAATAAAGGTACGATTTTCAGAGACTGTAAATTCTTGAGCTGCTTTGGCTGAGGCATCAAAGGTATCTCCAACTAGTTTAATGGTTACAAAATCCCCACCAAAAAAGCGAACCTGACCAATCTTTTGTTGCGGAGTGGTAATGGGCATAAAAATAGTAGCAGGAATTTTCATCTCATTACAAGTATAGGCAACTCCCTGCGCATGATTTCCCGCAGAAGCACAGACTACCCCACGCTCACGTTCTTCCTTGCTGAGCTGAGAAATAGCATAATAGGCACCACGAATTTTAAAGGAACGAACACGCTGGGCATTTTCTTTTTTCAAATAAATCTTAGCACCATACTTCTCCGATAAATAATGGTCGTAATCCAGTGGGGTATTCACAACCACACCATTCAAGACCTTATGAGCCTTGATAATATCTTTTGAACTTAACATATAAAACCTCTTTTTCTATAAAAAACAGTCACTAATGACTGTTTTTTTAGTTATTCATCTCCAAAAACTTCAGCAACACTTTCATGATATTTATGAGCCATACGAATTGAAAACTCTTTAGGAAGTTCATAACGATTTGTGGAAATCCAATCATATAACCATTCTGCCAAACTTTCTTCACTATCATTACGATGGAAGATAAAATAGTTTAAAACTTCTTTATATTCTACATCATTCAAATCCAGCGTGTCTACAAATTGACTACGAGAAACAAAATTAGAATCTAATTTTCTTAGTTGATCTGTCAATTCTCCCAATTGTAAATCCAACTGAAAAAATAATTTTTGCAGTTGCCTATCAGTTTCATCACATCCTGTCTTGATAGAAAACAAATTGGTAATATTCATATGATTTCAACCCCTAAATAAGTATATCTAATATCCCACGAATAGCTGAAGCTACTATTTTAAGCAAAATTCTTTGCTTTCTAATTAGTTATAGATTTTGAATGCATCATCGTCGTTTTTACCAACGAAAGGCATTGCTTTACGCAATTCTGCACCAACTTTTTCAATTTCAAGGTTAGCTGCTTGTTCACGGTAAGCAGTCAATTTTGGACGTCCAGCTTTATAGTCATTTACAAAGTCATTTGCAAATTTACCATTTTGGATGTCTGCCAAGACAGCTTTCATGTTTTCTTTAACTTGCTCAGTAATCACACGTGGACCTGATACATAGTCACCGTATTCAGCAGTGTTTGAAATAGATTGACGCATTTTCTTGAATCCACCTTCATAGATCAAGTCAACGATCAATTTCATTTCGTGAAGAACTTCAAAGTAAGCCAATTCTGGAGCGTAACCTGCTTCTGTCAAGACTTCGAAACCTGCTTCGATAAGGGCAGTCAAACCACCACAAAGTACAGCTTGTTCACCAAACAAATCTTCTTCAGTTTCTTCTTTGTATGTTGTTTCAAGAAGACCTACACGAGCTGCTCCAACACCTTTACACCAGTCCATAGCAATGTTTTTCGCATTTCCTGTTGCATCTTGGTATACTGCGTAAAGAGCTGGTACACCAAATCCTTCTTCGTAAGTACGGCGTACCAAGTGCCCTGGTCCTTTAGGAGCACACATAAAGACATCTACATCCGCAGGAACTTTGATAAATTCGAAGTGAATGTTGAAACCATGAGCAAATCCAACTGCATTCCCAGCTTCCAAGTTTGGAGCGATTTCTGCTTCGTACAATTCTTGTTGGATTTCGTCTGGTGCCAAAATCATGATAACATCAGCCAATTTAGTTGCTTCTGCTACTGTGTAAGTGTCAAATCCATCTTCTTTTGCTTTGTCAAAAGATTTACCTGGACGTACACCGATGATGACATCGCGACCTGAGTCACGCAAGTTTTGAGCATGCGCATGTCCTTGTGAACCATAACCGATAACGGCGATTTTTTTACCGTCAAGTGCTGCTACTTTAACATCTTTTTCGTATTCCATTTGAACTGCCATAGTTTTTCTCTCTTTTCTATCATTTATTGCCTTTTAGGCTGGTTTAACAAATTTAAGTTGGATTTTTAGTCACGGGTAAATCCAGTTGCACCCGTTCGAGCAATATTGCGAATACCGTATGGTCGAATGACTCGTAATAGAGCTTCACTCTTTTCAGCATTTCCTGTCATCTGAATGGTAATCGAGCTTGGCGCTACGTCTACCACTGTTGCACGGAAAGGTTGAATAATCGCTAGAATCTCAGCTCGCTTCTCAGCTGGCGCTGACATCTTAACCAAAATCACCTCGCGCTCCAAATGAGGCTTGTCTGTAATATCACGAATGCGAATCACATCAATCTGACGATTGAGTTGCTTGATAATTTGCTCCACTTCATCATGAGAAGCAACATCAATAATAATGGTGATACGCGATACATTCGGATCTTCTGTTGCTCCAACAGAGATGCTTTCAATATTAACCTGACGACGAGATAAGACACCTGTAAAGCGATTGAGGACTCCTGAACGATTTTGTAGTTTTGCTGTTAACATTCTACGCATGGAACTTCACCCCCAACATCTCATGATTACTCTTACCAGCCGGTACCATTGGTAACACCTGTTCCTTACGAGAAATATCTACCTCAATTAGCATAGGAACATGCTCAGTGATGACTTCAAGGTCTTGAGCCAAGGTCTCAGGATTGTCAAACTTATAGTTTTTAATACCATAAGCCTGCGCCATCAATTGGAAATCAGGAAGGGTATCAAAGACCGACTCTGATGTTCTTCCTTCATAGAAGGATTCCTGCCACTGGCGAACCATTCCAAGTGAATGATTGTTCAGCATAACCACCTTGATTGGCACCTTGTAAATATTCAAAATAGCCAACTCCTGGTTGGTCATTTGGAAACCACCATCCCCAACAAACAAGACTACTTCCTTATCTGGGTTAGCAATTTTAGCCCCGATTGCTGCTGGAATTCCGAATCCCATGGTTCCTAAACCACCTGAAGTCACTAACTGACGTTCATTTTGGTAGGGATAATACTGGGCTGTCCACATTTGGTGTTGACCAACATCTGTTACCACAATGGCATCTCCATTCGTCAATTCACCAATGCGTTCAATAACTGCTTGCGGTTGAACCACACGCTCTTTCTTATCATAAGAACGAACACGGTTCTTGTCTTTAGTAACTTTCTCAATCCATTTCTCAGTATTGTTATGAACTGTCGGTTCTGCTAGCAACATTTGCAAGGCTTTCTTAGCATCTCCAACTACAGGAATATCTGCACTGATAATCTTGCCAATCTCGGCTGGGTCAATATCAATATGGGCAACCTTAGAATTCTTAGCAAAAGTCTTTGGATTTCCTGTCAAACGGTCATCAAAACGAGAGCCAATACTAATCATAAAGTCCGTCTCTGTCATTGCAATATTCGCTGCGAAAGAACCGTGCATCCCCCCCATTCCAAGGAAGAGTGGGTGAGTCGTTGCAATTGTTCCTTGACCTAAGAGAGTTGTTACGACTGGAATTTGATAGCGTTCTGCAAATTCATTTAATTCTGCCGCAGCCTCAGCATAACTAATTCCACCACCAGCTAACAAGACTGGCTTTTTAGCCTTGGACAATTGCTTCAAGATTTTCTTGATTTGCATATCATTTGGTTCAAGAGTCGGCTGATAGCTTGGTAGGTTCACTTCTGGTGAATAAATGAAGTCTGTTTCTAAAGCAGATACGTCTTTAGGTAGGTCAATGACGACTGGCCCTGGACGGCCTGTAGTCGCGATATGGACAGCTTCCGTGATGATACGCGGAATATCAGCTGTCTCACGAACTTGGTAATTGTACTTAGTGATTGGCATGGTAATTCCCACGATGTCTGCCTCCTGAAAGGCATCCTTCCCAATCCCTGCTCGCCCTACCTGACCTGTAAAGACCAAAAGGGGAACACTATCGCTCATGGCATCCGCAATCCCTGTAATGGCATTTGTTGCTCCCGGTCCGCTAGTAACGACGGCAACACCCAACTTTCCAGTTGATTTAGCATAACCTTCAGCTTCATGCAGACAACCTTGCTCATGGCGTCCTAGAATGTGGTGAATACCTTTAAAATTATATATCGCATCATAAAAAGGCAAGACTGCACCACCAGGATAACCAAAGATGGTATCAATTCCTAAATCACGAAGTGTTTCCAAAACTAGGTCCGAACCCGTCTTAGGAGATTCTAAACTGATTTTCTCCATTGTTCCCCTTTCTTTCCTCTTAAAAATAACTTGTTACTATCATACCATTTTTTTAAAAATTTTCAAGAGAAAAGAAGAAATTTTCTGAATTTTCTATTTTAACGTTTATTTATGAATGTTATTTTTGTTTTTATTAAAAAGATACCGTTTTCATTTACTAAAAAAGAAAAAAGAACTGATTTCTCAGTCCTTCATTAATCGGCTCTTATTCCACACTAAATAGATAGGGGTAAACAGGTTGTTGACCTTGGTGGATTTCAACTTCAAGATCCTCAAATTCTTCTGCGATTTCTTGAGCGATTTCATTGGCAAGTTCTTCGCTTCCGTCTTCACCGACATAGAAGGTTACGATTTCACTGTCTTCATCCAACATATGTTTCAAAGTTTCTGCCAAGGTTTGGTGCATGTCAGGGTTTGACACGAGGATTTTCCCATCCACCATACCTAGATTATCGTTTTCATGGATTTCTAAACCATCGATCGTTGTATCACGCACGGCTGTTGTGACGCTTCCGCTAACGACATCGCTAAGAGCAGCTGTCATACGCTCTTGGTTTTCTTCAATGGACTTGCTTGAATCAAAGGCAAGAAGACTTGTCAAACCTTGAGGAAGAGTGCGAGCCTCTACCACTACTGCTGGTTGCTCCAAAACTTCTGCCGCAGATTGAGCTGCCATGAAGATATTCTTGTTATTTGGCAGGAAGATGATGTTACGGGCATTGACCTGTTCAACAGCCTTGATAAAGTCTTCTGTTGAAGGGTTCATGGTTTGACCGCCTTCGATAACATAATCCACACCTTGAGAACGGAAGATATCTGCTAGACCTTTACCAGCCACCACAGCAATCAAAGCATACTCTTTTTCTTCAGCTGGCTTGCTAACTTGGGCAGTTTCTTTCTCAATCTGTGCTTCGTGTTGGTTACGCATATTGTCAACTTTTACCTTGACCAAGCTACCATATTTTAGACCTTCTTGCATGACAAGTCCTGGATCTTCTGTATGGACATGGACTTTGACGATTTCATCATCATTGACAACGAGGAGAGAATCTCCAAGTTCATTCAAGTAGTTACGGAATTCATCGTAGTCAAAATCTTTGGCATAGGTTGGACCTTGCTTAAGAGCTACCATGATTTCAGTACAGTAACCAAAGTTGATATCCTCAGTCGCCACATGACCAGCCACAGACTTGTGGTGCTCTGCATTGATCATTTCACTCATATTGGCAGGAGTCGCTACAAAGTCCTCAGATGCAATATATTCACCAGTAAGGGCAGAAAGGAAACCTTCGTAGATAAAGACCAATCCTTGACCACCTGAGTCCACAACGCCAACTTCCTTCAATACTGGAAGCATGTCTGGCGTTTTAGTTAGAGCTGTTTTAGCACCTTCCAAGGCTGCGCGCATGGCTTCAACAGCATCATCTGTTTGCTCAGCTTTTTTCTTAGCACCGATAGCAGCCCCACGAGAAACTGTCAAAATCGTTCCTTCAACTGGTTTCATCACTGCCTTATAGGCAACTTCAACACCTGATTGGAAGGCAAGGGCCAAGTCTTGACCTGTTAACTCGTCTTTATCCTTGATGGCTTGTGAAAATCCACGGAAAAGCTGAGACATAATAACTCCTGAGTTCCCACGCGCACCCATCAAAAGCCCTTTAGCAAGAATGCTCGCTACCTCTCCAACTGTAGAAGCTGGCTTGTCTGCAACTTCTTTAGCTCCATTTTCGATGGTCATCCCCATGTTTGTTCCAGTATCTCCATCTGGAACAGGGAAGACGTTTAATGAATTGACATATTCAGCTTGCTTATTCAAGCGAGTTGATGCAGCCTGCACCATTTCTTGAAATAAGCTAGTAGTAATTTTTGACACGGTTATTCTCCTACAACTTTGATATTTTGAATGTAGACATTTACAGTCTGAGCAGTAATTCCAAGCTGGTTTTCCAAGCTAAAGGCAACACGCTCTTGAATGTTTTTTGACACTTCACTAATCTTTGTTCCGTAGCTTAACACGGTATACACATCAACTGCAATGCTTCCATCTTCGGCTGCCTTTACGACGACACCTTTGGAATAATTTTCCTTACCTAGAAGGGCTTGGAAATTATCTTTGAGGGCATTTTTACTAGCCATACCGACCACACCAAAAATTTCAGTTGCTGCTCCACCTACGACGGTTGCAATCACTTCATCTGTTAGTTCGATTTGACCATCTTTTGTATTAATTTTTACAGTCATCCTTTTTACCTCAACTAGTTGATACTCTATTTTATCATATTTCAGCCCAAGTGTAAAAGCAGAATACTGTATCAGCGGATATTTACTCTGCTTTTAAAATGATTTTTTCACTATGTCAAAAGAAAAAGACCCTGAGGTCTCCTTGCTTTTATTATTAAACGCGTTCAACTTTACCTGATTTCAAAGCGCGAGCTGAAGCCCAAACTTTTTTAGGTTTACCATCGATAAGAACAGTAACTTTTTGAAGGTTTGGTTTTACGGCACGTTTTGTTTGGTTCATCGCGTGTGAACGGTTGTTTCCTGATACAGTCTTACGACCTGTAAAGTAACATACTTTAGCCATTGTGTTTTCCTCCTATTAAATCTAATATAGCGGATGTGCTAGCACTACATACGGTACTATGTTATCACACTTTCTTCATTTTTGCAAGGGAATTGGAAGATTTTTTTATTTATTGTGATTCGAATGTGATATGAAAGTTCTATAATGAAGTTAGCCACCCAGCCCTCCTAAAAATTAGATGGTTCAACTAGCTTATAGCTAGCCCTCGATTTCATTTGATAAGAGGCTTGATGCTGTTAGGCTGACAAGCCAAGGCTAAGATTAGCCTTGGTTTAGCTGACAAAACTGCTTCAAGGGTTCCTCTTGTCAAATGAAAGCTCTTCTAGGCATAAGAAAACACCTCTGTGTTATACTTGTTGTTCAATCACAAACACAAGAAAGGCACAGAGATG
>NZ_VMNC01000130.1:0-5628 GCF_013277505.1 Streptococcus sp. k-378
GATTCTTCTTGGTTGGTTTAACAGTAGGAACATTATTTACAACTGTATCTGTTTGATAACCGTTACCAAAATCAACTTGATAAGCTGTATTCTCAAATGATTTCCCTGTATTTCGCAGTTCTTCCTTAGTTAGCATTGGATCAATAATTGTAACCGATTTTCCTGATTTAATATACTGGTTAAAATAGGCTTCTGGATCATCCACTAAAAATACTTGGAAAGCACCCTTAGGCTTAATTTCAGAACTAGCAAGAAAAGCTTTTACCTTATCATTATCAACGGCATCTATAGAATCATACTGATACACTGAGATACCAGCAACTTCTTGTCCTTCGCTGTCAATATAACGAATATCCGATTGATTAATCGTAACAGCCTCTTCTGGGTAATCATCAATTGCTCCGAATCCTTTTAAAATAGTAGATGGATCTGCCTTCATCCCCTTATATTGATCATAATCCAAGGTAATATGGTAGTAATTTGTCGAACCAACTAGAACTGGTTTACCATCAATGATAACTTTATCCTTATTGTAATTATGTTTAAGAGGTTGAATGAAATTATTATTCGGATTGTCCGGATCATTCGGTTTCCCAGGTGTTGAAATCTGAACAATGTTTGAATAACTTTCGTACTTATTGTTAATCTTTAATTGGAAGTTATTCTTGTAGGTCGCTCCATCATTTGTAACTTTTCCTACTAAAATTGGAGCTGGTACTTGTACTTCCTTACTTAAATCTTGATTAAGCTTAGATTTTAAACTTTCTAAGCCTTTCACCCAAACAACATGGCTCGATTCGTCATAAGTTAATTCAAAATCTGAGCTAACTTTTTTTGAAGCTTCAACATCTAACACAAAACCTGAAGGCAAGGCATCCACAATTTCAAAGTCTGTAATAGCTTCACGATTAGCTGGAAGAGGCTTAGTTGTTAATTCCCACTGTACCGTTGAAAGCTTAGGCACATAGCTTTTATCAATAGATTCACCAGAAGAATTTTTTACAAACTTTTCTAGACCAGGCATTGCCTGTAAGCGTGCATATCTAACCCTTACTGTTGGAGGGGATACTAAAGAAGGAATCTCTTTTTCCTTTATCTCCTCAGGTTTGGGTGGGAGTACCTCTTCAGGTTTTCCAGTTGGAGAATTGGGTGGAGTAGTTTCAACTTCATAAGTTGGTTTGCGAGGTGGATTTACTGGTGGAATGCTTTTCAACTCCGCCCCTTCCCCAAGAATTGTGAAGACAACGTTTTGAGCATTTCCACTCGCATTCTCTGCATCCCATTCAGCGGGAGTTCTTCCCTCTGTCGAACCAGGAGATGATGTGTGAAGGTACGTTAAACTAGAACCATACCCTACTGAAGCAAAGGAAGCCTTAGGAATATCTGAGGTATCATTAACTCCATTTTCTACTCCCTTCATAACGCGACCATCAAAATCCAAACCTGAACCACTTGGATTAAGAACCATTCCACGACCAGATGAGCCATAACTCAAATTTGAACCTTGACCCCAATCTACATCGGTAATAACTGTTCCAATTAAGAGGGAAACAGGAGTTGTCGTACCTTCAAGATAAAAATCAAAAATCAACTCTAAACGTGTATGATTATTATAAACAAAATAAAGACTACCACCATCTCCACCCTTAAGATAAATATCTGGATCTGTCACAGGAACACCATTTCGAACTTCTCCCTGATAGTCTCCTAAATCCGAAACCATGACTTTTGCCATAATCTTTCTACCATCTGTCAACGTCCCAATATTATGAATATAAAATGTATCTCCAAATGTTGGAGATTTAATTACATCGTAAGTTCCCGTACTGTCCTTACTAACTCGAGTTCCTGTGCCTCCTGTTACATAGGTATCTGCATGATAACCTAAAAAACCACGCATACTCTCTACTGGTAGATTATCATCTGGTACTACTGTAAAATCATTATAATAGTCTAAACTTCCCCGACCAGCTGAATTATATCCTCCATAAACTTTGAAACCTGTTTCAGATCCAAATAAAGGCTTGCTTGTTTGAATTGCCTCTCGTTCAGCTTTAATAGCTGCTAGCTTCTTTGTATAGTCTGTCAAAGAGCTTTCATAAGTTACTCTCTTGGCTTCATTTCGTTTTCGGATTTCTGCATTCTCTTGATTAATACGATCTGTTTCTGCCTGATTCTCTCGTTGATTTTTTTCATTCTCTGCACGAATAGCAGCATTCTTCTGATTAATTCGATTCACTTCAGCCTGATAAGAAGCTAAATCCTTTTGATATTGTTCCTTCTTCGCAGTATTTTCATCTTGGATTTTCTTTCGGTTCGTTTGATTTTGTCTTTGATCTTCACGATATTTTTCAGTAGCTTTCTCAATACTATCTGTTTGTGTACGATAATCACTTTCGACTTCCTTTTGCTTTTTTTCCAACTCAGAGGCTGTACTTGCAGTTCCTTTATCTACTACAGAATCAAATTCCACCTTCAATCCAGCTTCCTGTGCCTTACGAATAGTTTCATCTAAACTGGAATGAGAAATAGAAACTTCTAACGTTCCTGTTTTTTCTTCACTCTTTCCTTGATTTTCAGTAGAAATACTACTTGGACTCGTCTGGGCATAAGGCGCATTTGTGGCCTTATTTTCAGTTCGCTCATCTGCCATAACTGGACTTATCATACTTAAAGCTGCTAAACCTAGTATCACTCCACAAGTTCCATAAATTTTTGATTTCCGAATAGATCCATATGTTTTTGTTTCTCTTACTTTGTGCATTCTATCTCCTTATCTAAACTATTAATCAATATAAAATCTCAAATGTTGGCGCCCGAGGCCTCTTATAATATAAAATCATCTCTTTCCTTTCCAAAAGAAAAAAGCCAGTTTTCACTGACTTTTCTATACAATATTGTAATGAATTTTAAGAAATCCACTTACCAGAATAATCTAAACGATAACCACCAATCGTCTCATTTTTTGCCATCTTACCATCTGCTTTCAAATAATACCAAGCACTTCCGTCTTTGAACCATTGATCTCTCAGATAACTTCCATCTGATTTGAGATAATACCAAGCTTTATAATCGGAATCATATACCCACTCACTTTGTGCCATTTTTCCATCTGACTTAAGGTAATAGCTTCCTTGCCAGCTATTTTGTGCATAGCTTCCATCTGATTTGAGATAGTACCAAGCTTTATAGCTGGAATCGTATAACCACTCACTTTGTGCCATTTTCCCATCTGACTTAAGGTAGTAGCTTCCTTGCCAACTATTTTGTGCGTAACTTCCATCTGACTTGAGATAGTACCAAGCTTTATAGCTTGTATCATAAACCCATTCATTACGTGCCATCACACCATTTGATTTGAGATAATAGTTTCCCTTCCAACCACTGACAAGAGCTTTTCCTGCATGATCAAAATAATACCAATAACTCCCCTCTTGCTTCCATTGGTCACGCCAATCAGATGTGTTTTCAATCGGTTTAGTAGGCTCAGCTGAGCCAGCGCTTGGTTTACTTGGTTCTGTCACAGTAGCTGAACCTTGGTTAGACTGCCCTTGAGATCCTTTACTATCTGCTTGTTTTTGAAAATCTTGATAAATTTTTTCCTTGGCTTTGTAGTCTTCCTCTAGCTTTTTGATTGCTTGACGGTGATTGACACTAGTTGGATCACTCACAGCAGCCGTGCTAAAGCTTGATTTGCTTGCACGCTTGATATCTTCTTGGGAAACCGTGATAAAATGGGCTGAACTAACAGAAGAACGACTAGAGAATGAAAGCCCAAAATAATCTTTTGAGTTCACATTTCCCCAGTTCAAGCCAGCAATACTCTGAGCATGCATCCACTCAGTATCATTGAACATAAACTCTATCATCCCAATATAGATAGCCTCTTTTAACTGAGCCTTGTTAGCTGTTTTGAAACCAGGTAGACGAGAAGCTAGATTTTCATAGTTTTGCTCCCCTTTTTTCTCTTCTTCAGAATTGGTTGTAGGCAGTCCATATTCTCTCGCCACATGATTGATTCCAGTCGCATCATGACCAAGTGTACCAGATACGCTCATTTTATCCCAACCCCAGTTATCTTGAACATATGCTTTCGCCACCTTATCTGCAAAGTCAAGTGCCGAAATTGAAACACTGACTCTAGGTGTTCCAACCTGAGAACGAACTTGGTTAATTAAATCTTGGGCAAAAAATGACAACTCCTGACGAACAGCTAGTGGTAGATTGTTGACATCCAGACGCTCTCCCTCATCAGCAACATCTTTATGAAAGCTATTTTGATTCTTTAATCTCAAACTTTCTGACTGCAAGATAGATTTCGCTCTATCACGTTCAGTCTGGCTAATATTAAAATCAGAAAAAGTCGTCTTCAAAGCCTTTATATACTTATCGCTCAATGTAATCGTATTGCTAGGTGCAGATGATAAAGCATTGTCATAGATACTTTTAGCTTGTTCATATTCTCTCTTTGCTTTAATCAATTCACTTTTTAAATTCTCTACTTGACTGCTTGTTGTACTATTCGCATACACAGGTTGACTATTTCCTAACCCAAGCAAAGTTACGCTAGCAGTTGTTGCTAAGATAGTTGTTCTCAATTTCATAATCTTATCTCCTTTTTGTTTAAAAACGTTCTTAAAATATTTATTTTATACTTTTATTTTACCATTTTTAGAGGTTTTTCTCAATTTTTTCTTGATTTTCATTCATCTATCCGCTTAATCAAAGATAGGACGTTTAAAACAGTTCAAATCTCCTCTCCTTGATGAAACAGATAGATGAGGCTCTATCTGTTTAATGCTTCGTTGGACGATGATATCCTTTACCAGTCAGTAGTAAACGATTGGTATTTCCTTGTTTAATGCGTCTAGCCACTAAAACATCACCTCGTTTGATGGTGCGAATCTCTTTATAAATTTTTGAATATTCTACAATCATCCAAACCGTTTCTAGTTTACCTGCTAGATATCCGTTTTTAGATACCAAACCATATCTGCTAGTTAATTTGATTTCATCACCATTATCAAGTCTTGCGGTTGCATTCCCTTGATTTCCTAAGCGTCTAAGGTCAGCTAAAGTGACCTCTGTAACTAATTTTGATTGATTCATCTTGTCTCCTCCTTACTGAATCAAGGCTGATTTACAGCCATGCCGAGGTATGACGTACATACCTGCTGTATTTTTTACACACGGTTTTAAGTCTAGAAACCGCAAACTCCTTCAGCTTAGGCTTTGCCTGCTTTTACGTGGTGGAACAGCACTAGATATCCTTTTCTAGCCTACACACCGCCCTTGTTCTTCTTTTTATGCTTAGTTCCGCTAATCAGGACAGTGGGGGTATTCAATTTTCAAAGGTCAAAAGTAGTTTTATGACTTGCTCAGGTCAAAAAAGCTAGATTTAGTCTCATGTCATCTATAGCTTATACTCAATGAAAATCAAAGAGCAAACTAGGAAGCTAGCCGCAGGCTGCTCAAAGTACAGCTTTGAGGTTGCAGATAAAACTGACGAAGTCAGCTCAAAACACTGTTTTGAGGTTGTGGATAGAACTGACGAAGTCAGTAACTATATCTACAGCAAGGCAAAGCTGACGTGGTTTGAAGAGATTTTCGAAGAGTATTAGTGATAAA
>NZ_VMNC01000131.1:0-3274 GCF_013277505.1 Streptococcus sp. k-378
CTTCAATTGTTGCAGGACAGTCTAACGAATTATAAAAAAGCGTATTATTTATCTGATAGAAGTTTTGATTTCTGGTATGACTTACAATACATATATGTCGAGCTGAATATGTATGAAAAAGCACAAAGATTATTAGAACAATGTCAATTCAAAGTTTCACAGTTAGATTTATCTTTTCTAGAAGATTATTTGGTTATATCTTTAGAAATTTTATATAACTGCAATAAATTTAAACAAATGCAACCATTATTGAAAATTTTAGATACACATTTTAGTGATAATGAAAAATTATCGGATATGAAAGAAACACTAGAAAGTGAAGTGAGCGAATATCATGAATAACTATCGAATTATCTTAAGAAAATATCCTATTGCAATCAATTTTTTTATTTTCAATTTGTTTTTTAAACTATCTATGTATACTTCAAAAACAGTTCATGCACTCTGGTTTGAAATGAATGATAGGCTCCCTAATTATGGTCTATCCTATTCTGCCATGGCATTTGCTGGCATCTTTTCATTTTATATTGGTAAAAAAATAGGACGATTTACCCCTCAAAGAGTGATTCAATGTGGTTTAATTTTATATAGTATTGGCTTATTTTTTAGGATGTTTCCTAATAACTCAGGCATTTCTATAATATCTGGTTTTGTTTCAGGAATCGGTGCTTCGGTAGTGTTGTTATTAATTAGAGTATGGATTGTGGGCATAGGAAGTGAAGAAGAACGTTCCTCTATTGTATCGTTGAAAGAATTTGCAGATGGAGTAGGAAGTTCTTTAGGCATGCTACTAGCAGGTTTTCTTGTCTGGATTTTAACATTCTTGTTTCAAAACGCTACACAATTGACTCTACTTTTTTCGAGCGTCCTTTGCCTGATTACTGTATTTCTAATTCCTCCTATTACTCAATCTCATAATGAGAGTGGCGATTTGGAGAAGGCTGAATTTAAACATTTTGCAAAAGCTAGAACCCTGCTTGTTGGAACTATAATATTCGGCTTCATTATGGGGGGAAGCGTAAGTTTATTTGCTCCATATCTTCCAGTTATTTTAAGCAAACAAGGTATAAATGTATCTGTTATTGGTGTAACATTGACAATTTTAGGACTACTGAGTACTTATTTCTCTTCTCTTTTTTCAGGTCAAAAAACCTCAAAATATAAAGAGTATATCTTTGTGGTCAGTGAAATTTTAGTGGGCTTATCAACAGCTTTATTGATATTTAATATGCAATTTTTATACTTGTTTCTTATTCTTATATGCAGAGCTTTGTTCTTAAATGGTTCTGTAATTAGTCAAGAATTAATGGAGTTGGATATGTATCCTAAAGAACAAATTTCATATTTCTATGGTATATCTCAAACTTCATATTTTATTGGAGATAGTTTAGGTGGATTACTTGGAGGGAATCTGTATGCAAATGATTTACAAAAAACATTAATCATTTTCTTTATCATTTCCACTATAAATGCAATTTCTTTGTTTCTTTTTTATAAGTATATGAAAAAGTAGGTCACAGGATGATGAAAATAAAAAATTTGGATTTAAATGATGCTATATTCCTATCTTATACTCAAGATAGGAAACTTTTATGGCATGATGAATTATTAGTAGATAATAATGGACAAATAATATATGATAAAGAATTTTCTGCAATACTATCAAATAAAAATTGGAATTATGTGATAGATGAATTGGTAAGAACGATTGAGTATATAGTGAGTAAAACAGTAAAAGATGTTAAAAAAGTTTATTTATATTCAGGAAGTTTTGGATCTATATTAGGATTACTACTGAGTGCCAGATTTTCTCACAATCTAGGTGGACATATATGCGTTTCCCCTTTGATAGATTTATCTAATCAAATAAAAAAAAACAAGTGGAATGGAAAGGAAATGGTTTACTGATAAGTTCTCGACAACTGAAATTACAGAAATGTTTTCTGATAAGGTGTGGAAGAAAAATCTTCCTTATAAAACATTCATCATGCAAAGTCCTAGAGATAAAGTTTTAGATTTTTATTATATGAAGTCGACATTGAACAACTATAAATGTTTTGAAATTGATGAATTACCAATAAATGGTCATGGGCCTGAAACTGAATTTGAACTCAATATACTTAATCAAAGTGTTTTAGAAAAAATGAATAAATTATTTGTTGATTGACAATGATAATTTTCTGTAACCGTCCAATAACGAAGTATATTGAAAAATCTCCATATTAGGAACTATCCGTGAGTTCTCTAATCTGGAGATTTCTTATAGGGGTTGGAGCTCTTCTTGACGTTTCTGTAGTCGTTCATCAGCTGGCAAAACTTCCCAGTCTCTTTCCAAGGCAAATAACTGGTCACAATAAGCTAAACCTTTAGCTCCTAAGGATGAGTTATCTGCTTGCTTGGGGGTGGATTCAAAAAACTTCCTTCTCACATGCGCCCAACATCCAACAAGTTCAGCTTCTTCCAGTTGACGATAAGCTTCTAGCGGTTCGCAGTTTACCAAGCTTAGCGTCGCCTTGCTCCTAAACCTTGGACTGCTATCGCATAGGCAGAACTAGAGGACTAAAGTCCTAAGTTACTGCCGCAACATATCACAATGCACATATCCAGAATAATCTCCTAGGAATTCTTGTACTACTGAACCACTTCGACGCTAATCATGGAGGTAGAGTGTGTTTGCTTGCTTCTCTGATTTTCCTGACAAAAAAGTCCAATAGTAAGTCAGCTGACTAGCACTCTCTAGAGCCCGATAATAGGTTTCATCCGCATGAAGAAGAGCTTGTTCTAACAACTTTTCTCGTAAAAGGTTATAAAGGGACTCTAATAGTATTGACTCGTCTTGATATGCCAATTAGAGATTTCCTTACGTGTGATTGGTAAACCCATCTTAGCCCAATCTTCTTCCATAGGCTTCCCTCTCTGTTTTCTAACTTTATCATACTAAAAAGAAAGGCATCATTTCAATAGAAATCACGACTTTCTGATGAATTTATTTTTGGAGTGATAGAAAAGCCCTTCATCAGCCAGTCTACTTGTTCAGGTGTGAGAGCTTTGACATCCTTTTCTGTACTGGGCCAAGTCAGTCTGCCGTTCTCAAAGCGTTTATATAATAGCCAAAATCCTTGACCATCCCAGTAAAGGACTTTAAAGCGGTCTTTACGTCCACCACAAAAGAGAAAAACTTGACCTGAGAAAGAATCCAATTCAAAGTGGGTTTTAATGAGATAAGCCAGTGAATCGATTCCTTGTCTCATATCAGTTTTCCCACACACGAGAT
>NZ_VMNC01000132.1:0-648 GCF_013277505.1 Streptococcus sp. k-378
TAGGGCAGGTCTATCTCGTATGTGGGAAAACGGATATGAGACAAGGCATTGATTCACTGGCTTATCTCATTAAAACCCACTTTGAATTGGATCCTTTCTCAGGTCAAGTCTTTCTCTTTTGTGGTGGACGTAAAGACCGCTTTAAAGCTCTTTACTGGGATGGTCAAGGATTTTGGCTACTATATAAACGCTTTGAGAACGGTAAGTTGACTTGGCCAAGTACAGAAAAGGATGTCAAAGCTCTCACACCTGAACAAGTAGACTGGCTGATGAAGGGCTTTTCTATCACTCCAAAAATAAATTCATCAGAAAGTCGTGATTTCTATTGAAATGAGGACTTTCTTTTTAGTATAATAAAGTTAGAAAACAGAGAGGGAAGATGATGAAAGACTTATTAAAACTCATTCAACAACAGAGTGCTACAATTGATAGTCTCACCAATGAACTTACCCTTCTGCGTGAACAAGTGGCTTATCTAACGCAAAAGCTCTATGGAAAATCCTCTGAGAAAAGTGTTTGTCCATCTGGACAAGTCAGCCTTTTTGAGGAGGAAGTTTCATCTGATGAAGATGGAGATGTTCCCAGTTGAAAGAGAAGAAATCACCTATAAACGTAAGAAAGCTAAAGGGAAACGTCAAGCTCTTCTTG
>NZ_VMNC01000133.1:0-1078 GCF_013277505.1 Streptococcus sp. k-378
AAGTGATAAAGTCGGGATTTTATCACAAAACTACTCGATATCAAAGACCCTAATGCCCAAATTATGGATATCATTAATAGAAGGAAATCATTGCTAAACTGGATTATGAGGCTCCATCTTGCCCAATTTGATTCAGAAGAAGTTCATCATCGCTTAGAGGACTGCATTTGCCCTGACTGTCAGGGAGAGCTAAAAGAGATTGGAGCGAGTCTTCAAGGCCAAGAATTAGTCTTTATTCCTGTGCAATTAAAACGCATAGATCATATCCAACACTCTTACAAATGCCAAGCATGCAGTGAGAAAAATCCGAGTGATAAAATCGTGAAAGCTCCTATCCCTAAAGCCCCTTTGGCGCATAAGCCTTGGCTCAGCTTCTATAATCGCTCACACCATCCATCAGAAGTTTAATCTGAAGGTTCCCAATTATCGCCAAGAAGAAGATTGGGCTAAGATGGGTTTACCAATCACACGTAAGGAAATCTCTAATTGGCATATCAAGGCGAGTCAATACTATTTAGAGTCCCTTTATAAGCTTTTACGAGAAAAGTTGTTAGAACACGCTCTTCTTCATGCGGATGAAACCTCTTATCGGGTCTTAGAAAGTGATAGCCATCTGACCTACTATTGGACTTTTTTGTCTGGGAAAGCTGAGAAACAAGGGATTAGGCTTTACCACCATGATCAGCGTCGAAGTGGTTCAGTAGTACAAGAATTCCTAGGAGATTATTCTGGCTATGTGCATTGTGACATGTTGCGGCAGTAACTTAGGACTTTAGTCCTCTAGTTCTGCCTATGCGATAGCAGTCCAAGGTTTAGGAGCAAGGCGACGCTAAGCTTGGTAAACTGCGAACCGCTAGAAGCTTATCGTCAACTGGAAGAAGCTGAACTTGTTGGATGTTGGGCGCATGTGAGAAGGAAATTTTTTGAAGCGACCCCCAAACTAGCAGACTCTCGTAAACAAAGAGGTTTTAGAGGCTTGTTTACCATGGACTAAAGTTGTACAAGAAAAGTGCAAATAAGAAATCTCCAAATTAGGAACTATCCGTGAGTTCACTAGTCTGTAAGCGCGTCATAACAA